>JAYSYI010000220.1:0-5983 GCA_043727665.1 Limnoglobus sp.
CGATTCCCCGACCATTCTTCGAACAAACCCCAGTTCTGCAAATTGTGCGTCGGTCGGCCCGCCACGTGCCACCCGCGCAGGATCGTGAGTGCCGCCGAAAGTAACTTACCGCGATGGCGTCGAACATACTCACGAAAGTTCGGATGGCGAAAGTCACTTTTGTGTTCGGGTCGTTTTTCCAGACTTTCCATTCGGATATGACACGTTCGACGCGATGTGTCCGCGCTGAGTTGCACGTTGTTGCCCGTGCCGTACCACGTGACGTGGAGCGGGCCTTTGAAGTTCGTATTCCCGCCGAGAATGCGATCCTCCCGGTGTGTTGGCGTCGATGAGGAAAAACGGGGCCGGGCCTTCGAAGGCGAACCACGCGAGTGGCGTGAGCAAGCCGCAAACCAGGCGGCCTTGTGCGCCGTCGTCTGGAACGGGAAATCGAACAGCACGTCTTCGAACCTGGCGACAGGGGTTCTTGGTTTCGCCGATAATGGCCGAAGCCATTGTTGTCGTTTCCGATCTTTCGCCATCCCACACGCGCTTTTCCTCGGCAGAAATGCAGCCCGTCGGTGGTTGCGGAACAGTTTTTTGTCGCCGAGCTGCAAACCGCGCAAGGGTTTGGCTTCATCGCAAGAAACGTGATTAGAGCCATCTTCGAGTTCTCCAAACTGTGGCCGTACGCGTCCGTTCCACCGGGGCGTGCGGCCACGGCCGTTTAGTGCGTTGCGGATGGGGTTTGGGACGAGGTAAACTTGCTGTTGAGCCACGATTCGAGCGCCGCTTTCAAGAACAGTACCCGCCGTCCGACTTTGATGCGTCCGACCAGTTCTCCCGCCTCGGCATGACGTTCGAGCGTCTTCGCCGATAGCTTCGTGAACTGCGCGGCCTCAGGGCCTGTCAGCGTGACGGCTTCCAGCGCGGCCGCCTTCGCTTGGAGATTCAGAAGTGTGGACACGATGCTTTCCTCATGGGCATACCGACGCCGAGTGCGACGGGTATAACGCTGTAGACTCGTGGTTTCGGCACAACACTCTCGAGTAGTGCGAGTAGTGAAAAGAAAATTAAAAAGACTGGTGAAACCAAGGCAGGAAATAGGCCATCCGGCTCGATCCGAATACGAGCACCGTCGCGATGCGACGCCTGTCGAAGTATCGGGTGGGGCCGAAAATCCAATCGCGTATTTACTGCGCGTATTCGGAGAATTGAGACGTGCATTCCGTAGAGAAAGTCCGGCTCGTTTTTTCGACACGGGAAAAACCCACGGCCGACCGAATGCCCGACGTGTAGAAAATTCTGATGACCAACGACCGGAACTTGAGCCAGGCGGACGTAGTGGAATGGTACGATTTGCGTTGGCAAATCGAGCTGTTCTTCAAGGAATTGAAGAGCACGCTGGGATTCGCGCAGTACCGCTTTCGCCGGTTCGACAAGGTGGGAGGCTTGCCGGAGATGACCTTGGTAACGTTTTTGTATCTGGAATGCTACCGCGTGCGTAAGTTGACGCGGTCGAGTTTGTCGAAGGAGGAAAAGGAGCGTTGGCGTTACCAGCGGACCTACGGTCTGTGTCTGGCGATGCGTCGGGAAACGGGTCGGGCCGACTTAGACTACCTGACGGACTCCTTGCAAACCAAAGGCGGCATTCGCCGTCTTCAGAGACAACTCTACGCCGCCACCCAAACCGAATACCGCATGGCGTTGTAAAATATCGCAACTTCAAAAATCGCAAGCTGGCGAGTCGGGCTAACAGAATCGGGATTGTTAGCCCGACGCAATAGCGATGGCGTCCATTATCGTGGGTTTCCCTTGTTGGCGTGTGCGCCAGGTTATCGTGTTTGCGATGGCGTCCATTATCGTGGGTTTCCTTTGCTGGCGTATGCGACAGGATAGCCCAGGGGTACGACGTAAGACGTATACCCCTGGGGCTATCCGATGCAACCCCGCTGGGGTAAGAATTATCTACGCATATACCCCAACGGGGTTCGATCTTTCAGCCCAGGGTTAGACGCTTCGTTGTACTCCTGGGTCACGGAACTGGGCTAGCAACCCACCGCTCGCCATGATTGGGAAAATCGAAATTAGGGGCGAGTGATGCCGACGGATTTTGCGTTTCGACTGAGCACGTATTTGACGCTTGCGCTCGGCTGCATTTGCCTTGGCTACTCCGAGTGGGACTACTTGCCGGAAGTGACGTTCTTCACGGGTGTTGTCGCGATCTTGATGGTGGTGGCGTTCTTTCGTGCGGACCGTAGGGGCAACGAACTTTCGTTGTCGGCAGCGAATCGGCTCGGTGCGGCTATCGGCGCGATTGCGCTCATCTGGATCGTGATCCATTATCGTCGCCCCGATAGTCTCATCAATACGCTCCCCTGGCCGGCGGGTGGGCTGCCGTTCCTCGCGCCGTTGCTCATGATTCTCGTGCCTGCGAAACTGTTTCGCCCGAAGCACGTTGGCGATTGGTGGGCGCTGCAAGGCGTCGGCCTCGTGTCGGTCGGGTTGGCGAGTTCGCTGTGCGAAGATCTCGGCTTCGTCGTCCTCGTTACGCTGTATTGTCTCACGGGTGTTTGGAGCTTGACGCTGTTTTACATCCGTCGCGCCTCGGGCCACGTGGCCCCGCCGCCGGTGGTTGTTGCCGATACGGGATTCGCGGCATGGCTCAGCCCGGCAGCGTGGTTCCGCACGATGTTCCCCCCGCGTTCGCGGCCGACGGTTGCGGAGCCGTTCGCGGGTATCGGCAAACCGAGCCATACGGAACGCCTCGGTCGCTCGCACTTTTTTCGCTCGGTTCGCTGGCTCGCGGGCGGTGTGATTGTCGCGCTGCCGTTATTTTTCCTGACGCCGCGAAGTAGCACGATGCAGTGGGAGTTGTTCAAATCTCGCCTGGAAACGGGCAGCAGTATGGACTCGCCAGACTTGTCCCGAACGGGTGAGCTGCGCATTAACACCGAACCGGCGTTCGAGGTGTTTGCCCGCAACACCGATGGCAGCCCGATGAACGACATTCCCGCCGACCAACGTTGGCGCGTGGCGGCATACACCGAATATCAATACCCGCAAGGCAAATGGAGCAAAGGTGGCATTCCACGCGTTCACGTTGCGTCGCCAGAGCAACCGATACCGTACCCCGATAGCCCTTCGCTCGAATTTCCCAAGCTCTGGGACAAACAGTACATCGCCGAGTTCCGCATCGTCGGGAAGATCGCCGGTGCGCCAATCTGCGACCCGGCCGACTACCTCCTGGTCGGCCCACCGCCGCTCGTCCACGAAACGTCATCGGGTTTCCGCTACTGGGGCCAAATGAACGATGGCTCGTTTTCGCCACTCGGTTCGCAGATCGGTCGACCGAATTCGTATTGGCAGATCGTCCATCAGCGAAATGCCGAAGGCGAGGAGCCATTCCACATGTTCCGACTCGCGGAGCCGTTCTACAACCAGACCGACCCGCGAACGAAATTGACCGTTCTTGCACCCGAAAGTCGCATCGGAATACTCGCCAATCAGTGGATCGATCGTTGGATTCAGGAAGGGCGACTCCCAGCAGAAATCCGCACCGTGGTCAACCCCGTCACGCTGAAGATGAACGAGATTTACCACGAGCGAATCGCCAGAGCGTTTCGAGACTACCTCGCCTATTCCGGCGATTTCGAATACACGTTGAACCTGAAACGCAAGGAACGCAAACTCGACCCGATTGAAGATTTTCTGCTGAATACTAAGGCCGGACACTGCGAACGCTTCGCCGCTTCCCTCGTCCTGCTATTACGATCCGTCGGCATCCCCGCACAGTTCGTGCTCGGCTACAAAGGTCGCGATTGGCTCGATGATGGTCACTACGTGATTAAGCAAGAACACGCGCACGCCTGGGCGGAAGTGCTGATCTCCCGGCCCGCGAAAAACGAGAAGCCTGAGTCCGGAATTCGCGACTGGTTGTTCCTGTCGCTCGATCCGACGCCCGACGTGAGTTCCACGAGCAACGCCGCCGACGATGGCATGTTTTCAGCGAGCCGCCAAGGTCGACAATTGTTCGCCGATTACATCATTGGGTTAAATGCCGAGAGCCAAAAAATCTTGACGAAGAACGTCTCGAACTTCTTCGAAAACAACATTGGCTGGCTCGTCGCGTCGGGAATCGTTCTCGCCATCATTGGCTATGTGGTACGGGCACTGCGATCTCGTTCGCGAAACAATCGGGGTGCAATTCTCGACGAAACGCCGATCGACCCCGTGCCGTGGTACACGCAAATGATCTCGCTACTCACCGCCAAGGGGCACCCATTGAACGCCGGGGAAACGCCAAATGAATATGCCGTACGCGTGTCGGAAACGCTGAAAACCCAGCCTGAAACCGCAAGTGTCGCCGATGTGCCTACGACCGTCACGCAGATTTTGTACGAAGTCCGCTACGGCCAACGCGACTGGAACGACGAACGCAAAACCCTCGCCGAAAGCCAGATTCAACGCCTTAAGGAGACGTTGTAGAAATCAGGAATTACTGGGCATAACGGCTTTTCGTTCCGCACGCGATTCGTGTTAAGATAGGTTCACGGAATCAGTTAGTTGGGAGTGATTATGCCAAGCACGCGGATCGAAACGGAAGTAAAACTTCCGAAACCTTCGGAAATGGAATTAGCGAGAGAAACAAGTCTAAAACTCCTACCGCATCTTCGTAGAGGCGAGGATCTCCATTTTCAGATTCGAGACGGTGGATCCACTGAAGAATTGGTTCTTCCCAGTCACGCCGCGAAAATGCTCCTTGAAATGCTAGTGGAAATGGGATTTGGGAATGCAGTCCAGATCACTTCACTTCAGCCAGAGATTTCAACGCAACAAGCCGCAGACCTGCTCAACGTGACGCGGCCGTATATTGTGAAGTTGACCGAAGAAGGAGCAATCCCGAGCCGTAAAATCGGTCCCAGGCAGCTGTTGATGCTGGACGACGTAGTGGCTTACAAAAAGCAGATGTACAAGCAGCGATTGGATGCACTCAACGAGTTGACCGCGCTGAGCCAAGAGCTAGGCCTTTACGACGACGAAGCCAAACAATGAATACTCCCATCGTCGTTTACGATGCGTGTGTCTTGTTTTCCGCACAGCTACGCGACTTACTGATGCGGTTGGCTCTGGCCGATCTTTGTGCTGCTCGTTGGACGGAAGAAATTCTCGACGAATGGGAGCGAAGTGTGACCGGGAAGCGCAGTGCGGTCTCGACCACGAGTCTTACACGTTGTCGCGTTTTGATGAATACTCACATCGGCGAAGCACTCGTAACGGGCTATGAGTATGCCGTGCAAAAACTCACGTTGCCAGACCCCAATGACCGGCATGTACTCGCAGCCGCAATCCATTGCCAGGCAAAAGCCATTATCACCTTCAACTTGAAGGATTTTCCCGAAAGTGTCCTCCTGCCACTCGGCATTGAAGCCATTCACCCAGACGATTTCGTGTTGAGATTATTACAAAATGATCTGCTCAGAGTTTGTGAAGTCATTCGCACACAAAGAGCGATGTTGACCAAACCACCAGTAAGCTTTGGAGCGTTTCTCGCTAATCTGGAGTGCCAAGGGCTGCCGCAATCATCGGCAATTCTACGGACACGATCAGATCCGTGTGACGCAGACGAGGGCAACCCGATTGCCCCTACGGGACATTGATTACGGCGTTTCGATCGTGACGGCCATCACGACGGGCACGGTGGCATCTGGCCCTTTGACGAGGTCGATGCTTTTGATGATGGCGTTGCGTTTCGGCACGATCGCCAGGTAGCGGATCTGTTGGCCGCGCAGTGCGAATGCGAACTCGCTTTGCGGAACATCGACGCGACGGATGTAGTCCGCGAAGTGGATGCCGTTCTTCAAGTCGTGATCTTCGCTTTTGCCGTCGGCGTATTGCAGGCGCACCGTCAGGCTGACACTGCCGCGTTCGCCGTTGGGGAACGCCCAACCGCCAACGCCGCTCAGGAAGTGGATCGCCTTCGCGGCAGTGTTGCACGGCAACG
>JAYSYI010000221.1:0-1898 GCA_043727665.1 Limnoglobus sp.
CCGATGATGAGCATGCCGCGATACTGATTCTGCCCGTCGATGACGGTCGGGTTCGCGGTCGGGTTTGCGACTGTGAAACCGTTCGTTGCCGTGTAGCCGCCGTAGATGTTCACTTGTTTGTTGAAGACCGAAACGACATTCGTGGTCCCCGTTCGCTGAACGTTGATCGTGTCTTGGCTGGCATCGTACGTATACGAACCGGCGGCAACGAGGATCGTGTCCCCCGCATCGGCGGCCGCATTCACCGCGTGCTGGATCGTGCGAAACGGAGCCGATGCCGATCCCGAGCCGCTGGTGTCGTTCCCGTTTGAGGCAACCGCAAACACGGCGAGCAGATCGCGATTCTCCAGATACTCAGCAGACAACTTGGGGCGAGGCGTGGCCGGAACAATTGCACGGCGTTTTTTGCGGAACAAACTCATTAGTTATCACACCGTGAAGAGACGGGGCATTCATTCGAGGCACGATACTATAGCTAACTTTCCGACAACGGGAATTGCAGTCTCGGTATGGGATGACGCACATTTCAGGCGAGAATCACTCGATTCCGTCTCTCGCCTGAATACTCCCGCAGCAGATGCTCGCTTTTCGACGGCGAGTGCGTCATAATTAAAATTCGCACTCTCCCGCCCTTCGGAGTTTCCCCATGCGTTGGTTCCTTGCATTCTGGCCGCTGCTGTTCGCCGTGTCGTTCGCGTACGGCCAGCAGCACATCGCCCCGACGGATGCGTTGACGCCTGAAGAGGAACGCAAGTCGTTCAAGGTACCTGATGGTTTTGAAGTGCAACTTGTGGCGAGCGAGGCGCAGATTCAGAAGCCGATGCAGATCGCCTTCGACGCGAAGGGGCGGCTCTGGGTGACGACGAGCCGCCACTACCCGTTCGCCGCCGAGAGGGGCAAAAGCACGGACAAAATCTTCATCCTTTCCGACTTTGGTGACGATGGACACGCGAAGACCGTCACGACATTCGACGACAAGCTGAACATTCCGATTGGCATCCTGCCATTGCCCGATGGCAAGAGTTGCATCGTCTCCAGCGTGGGCGAAATTCTGAAGTTGATCGACACCGATGGCGATGGCAAAGCCGATCTGCGCGAGGTGCTGTTTACGGGGTTCGGCACGCGCGACACGCACGGCATGACGAACTCGTTCACGCTGATGCTGGATGGCTGGGTATACGCGTGCCACGGCTTCTCGAACGAATCCACGGTACGCGGCAAAGATGGCCACGAAGTGAAGATGCAGAGCGGCAACACGTTCCGCTTTCGCGCGGATGGCTCGCGGATCGAAGTCTTCACGCGCGGGCAGGTCAACCCGTTCGGCATGACGGCGGACCCGTGGTTTAACCTTTACACGGCGGATTGTCACTCGAAGCCGATTACGCAACTCATTAAAGGCGCGTACTACGACAGCTTCGGCAAGCCGCACGATGGCCTCGGGTATGCCCCGCACGTGACGCGGCACGATCATGGCAGCACGGCGTTGTGCGGCCTCGCGTGGTACGATGCCGACCATTTCCCCAAGGAATGGAACGGCTGCATGTTCCTCGGCAACGTCGTCACCAACCGCATTAACATCGACCGCATCGAATGGAAAGGCAGCACACCGGTCGCCAAGGAACTGCCCGACTTCCTCGTGAGTTCGGACCCGTGGTTCCGCCCGACCGACATCAAGCTCGGCCCCGATGGCGCGCTCTACGTCAGCGATTTTTACAACAAGATCATCGGCCACTACGAAGTCGATCTAAAACACCCGCAACGCGACAAGGACAAAGCGCGAGTTTGGCGGATCGTCTACAAATCGAGGCCGTTTCGCAACGATACGAAGCCGCTCGTGAAACCGAACCGCATCGCGAATCGGGCGATGGCGATCCGATTGCTGAACGATCCGTCGCCGC
>JAYSYI010000222.1:0-1890 GCA_043727665.1 Limnoglobus sp.
GGTTACAACTACGGCGAAACGGTCGAACTGCTGCCGGTTCAGTACAAGGTAGCGAAGGCGAAGATCGCGCCGGGAACGTACCGCAAGATCACCGGTAACGAGGCGATGGTCATCGGCCTCGCATGTGCCGCCGATGCCGCGAAGAAGACGCTGATATACGCGAGTTACCCGATCACCCCGGCGAGTAGTATCCTTGAAGGGCTGGCTGAACTTCGCCGTTACAACATCAAGACATTCCAGGCGGAAGACGAAATTGCCGCGTGTGGCGTGGCGATCGGTGCCAGTTTCGGCGGCGCGATCGGCATGACGGGCACCAGCGGCCCCGGTGTCTGTTTGAAAGCCGAAGCGATCGGCCTCGCGGTGATGACCGAGTTGCCGCTGATTATCATTGACGTGCAACGCGGCGGACCCAGTACGGGATTGCCGACCAAGACCGAGCAAGCCGACTTGCTGCAAGCGATGTTCGGCCGCAACGGCGAGTGCCCCGTGGCAATCGTCGCCGCCGCATCACCGGCCGACTGCTTCGACATTGCCTATGAAGCGGTGCGAATCGCAACGCGGTTCATGTGCCCCGTGTTCATCTTGTCCGATGGCTACATCGCCAACGGTGCCGAACCGTGGAAACTCCCCGATCTGTCGAAGCTCAAAAAGATCGACATCGTTCACCCGACGAAGCACAACAGCGATGGCTGGACTGGTGCGGGGCACGAGAACGGGGCAGAAGAGGCATCGAAGTTCTTGCCGTACCGTCGCGATGAACTGCTGTCGCGGCCGTGGGCGCTACCGGGCACACCCGGTTTGGAACACCGCATCGGCGGGATCGAGAAACAAGACGTGACGGGTAACGTGAACTACGAACCGTTGAACCACGAACATATGGTTCACACTCGCTGGAAGAAAATCGAGAACATCGCGGAAACGATTCCCAAACTGGAAATCGAGGGCGATATCGACGCCGAAGTGCTCGTCGTTGGCTGGGGCGGGACTTACGGTTCGATCACCACGGCCGTCGAACGGATCCGCAAACAGGGCAAGAAAATCGCACAGGCTCACTTCCGCTACTTGAACCCGATGCCGAAGAATACTGCCGAAGTGATGGCACGATACAAGAAAATCCTCGTGCCCGAGTTGAACAGCGGGCAACTGTCGTGGCTGCTGCGAGCGAAGTACCTCGCACCCGCCGAGGGGCTGTGCAAGATCCAGGGCAAGCCGTTCCTGATTAGCGAAATCGAAGCCGCCATCGCCAAGATGATGGACGCCTAACTAGCAACCAAAAGCGAAAAACGAAACATTACGCATTAGAGGATATTATGTCTGCGACGCTGTCTCTCCCCACGTTGACGCCCAAAGACCTCGCATCCGATCAAGAGGTCCGCTGGTGCCCCGGTTGCGGCGATTATTCGATTCTCGCCCAGATGCGCAAAGTGCTGACGACCGTTGGCGTGCCACGCGAAAAGCTCGCGTTCGTGTCGGGCATCGGCTGTTCGAGCCGCTTCCCGTATTACATGAACACCTACGGTTTCCACACGATCCACGGGCGTGCGCCGACGTTCGCAACCGGCCTTCGCCTCGCGAATCCGGAGCTGCAAGTGTGGATGGTCACCGGCGACGGCGATGGTCTGTCGATCGGCGGTAACCACCTGATTCACTGTCTGCGCCGCAACGTGGACATTAAGATTTTGCTGTTCAACAACGAAATCTACGGCCTCACGAAGGGCCAATACTCACCTGCATCGCGACTCGGCACCAAAACGAAAACCAGCCCGCAGGGTTCGTTCGAAACGCCGTTACGCCCGCTGACCACGGCACTCTCCGCCGAGGCCACGTTCGTCGCACGCACGATCGATGTCGATGTCCAGCATCTGACCGCCACACTGCAAAAGGCGGCCG
>JAYSYI010000223.1:0-1887 GCA_043727665.1 Limnoglobus sp.
GCCACCGACCTGCCGCTCCCGAAGGTCAGCCTGCTCCCCGGCTCCGAGTGATCTGAATCAACTAACGAACCTTTGCCCGCACCCGGCCTCCCTGGTGCGGGTTTTTTGTTGTCTGCGATCGCTCCGCGAAATCGCTCTTCCCCCCGCCCGAACTGCGGGCGTACAATGTTCCACATACTCACGAGGGAATGAACCATCAGCAAGGGATTTGAATCGCAACGAGACGAGTTCTCCGTTGCCAAAGAAAAAGCCGTTCTCGTTTCGGTCGGGTTGCCGGCCAAGCCGTGGATCTCGTCCGACCCCTGCGACGAGATTCGCGGCCTCGCCGAGTCCGCCGGCGCGGTCGTCGTGGCGGAACTTTTGCAGAAACGGCACGACATTCACCTGGCGACGTACATCGGTTCCGGGAAGGTGCGCGAACTCCGCGAACTCGTCGAAACTAGCGAAGCCAACACCGTTATTTTCGATAACGACCTGAACGCTGCCCAAGCACGGAACCTCGAACGCGCCCTCGACGTCAAGGTGCTCGACCGCAGCGAAGTCATTCTGGACATCTTCGCAAGCCGCGCGCAAACGCTCGAATCGCGATTGCAAGTCGAACTTGCGCAGCTCGAATATTCCTTGCCGCGATTGAAGAACATGTGGACGCACTTGTCGCGTCAAAAGGGCGGCGGCATCGGCCTGCGCGGCCCCGGCGAAACCCAACTCGAATCGGACCGACGCATCGCAGGTAAACGCATCGGCGACCTGAAAGAACGCATCGCCAACGTGCAATCGCGCAAAGAACGCGAAGTCAAAAGCCGACGCGAAGAATACACGCTTTCGCTCGTCGGCTACACGAACGCGGGCAAATCGCAACTGATGAACGTGCTCACAAAGTCTGATGTCCTCGTCAAGAATCAACTGTTCTCGACGCTCGACACGCGTACGCGGCAGTGGCACATCAAAGACTTCGGCAAGGTGCTGCTCTCGGACACCGTCGGCTTCATTCGCGACTTGCCCCACCACCTCGTTGCGTCCTTTAAGGCCACGCTCGAAGAAGCCCGGCAGGCACGGTTGCTGTTGCACATCGTCGATGCGAGCAGCCCGCAAGCGGAGCGACACATTCAATCGGTGTTGAGCGTGCTGAAAGAACTCGATTGCAACAAACGGCCGAACTTGCTGGTGCTCAACAAGATCGACGCCGTGACGGATCGTGCCAACCTCGACATCCTGATGGCACAACATCCGCGGGCGGTGGCGATTAGCGGAAAGACCGGCGAAGGCATCGATACGCTCGTCGATACCGTGATCGAAATGCTGTCGTCGGACTTCGCGCCGACTGAGATTATCCTCGATGCCGGTAACGGCAAAACGCTCGCGTTCCTAAACGCCCATGCCGAAATCTTCCGCCAGGAATATCGCGGCAACGACGTCGTCGTGCGATGTTACCTGCCAAAACACCTACTGCACCAGGTGCAAATTCCCGGCGTGCAGGTGCAGTTCCTCGATTTCACTTCGAAAGTGGAACTGCCGACGCCACTGTGATGGCGACCCACTTCGACGTCGGCGTGCGGCTCTTTTCGGCGGTGCTGTCGATCGGTACGAGTACGTTCGTTTCCGGGAAATATGTGGCCGCACAGCCGATCGGGATGTCGTATTCGACGATGATAAAGCGATCCGCACGACGAACTTCACCGCGAAAGTGGCTACACAAATCGACGGTGTCGCCAGAGTTCAAACCGCGTTGCAGAATGTCGTGCGCGTTCATTAAAATCACGCGGCGCTCGTTGTGGATGCCGCGATACCGATCGTGTAAGCCGTAGATCGTCGTGTTAAATTGATCGTGCGTGCGGATCGTCATCATCGCGAGTTGGCCGGGTTCCAGCATCAAGTTCGGTAGTGCCG
>JAYSYI010000224.1:0-1878 GCA_043727665.1 Limnoglobus sp.
CCTGTTTGTGCATCGGATGCATTCCGGGCGCGATCGTTGCGAGCGAACCGATCCCGCTGCATCTCCCCAAAGAGGTTGTGACGACCGATTTCGACCTGATGTGCCGCGTCAAGTCGGCGATTGCGACCGACCCGATGTTGAAGAACATCAACCTGATGGTAAGCGTCATTGATGGCGGTGCGGTCGTGGGCGGCGCGGTGGCATCAGATGCCATGTCGGCTCGCGTGTCGCAATTGCTGCGAACGGTGCCAGGGATTACCGACGTGAAAGTGTCGTGCTGGGTGCCAGCGGTAGAAGACCCGTTGCGGAAGATGGTCGCCGCCCGTTTGAAAGCGGGATCCGAAGCGAATGAAGTGCCCGATCCGAGGATCGACGCAACGATCGTCACGCTGCGGCATATCCCGACGATATCGTATCTGCTCGAACCGGCAGCGATTCGCCCGGCACTGAGTGCGTACTCGCCAGTTCCACCACCCGCACCGCCGGCACCATCGGGGCCGCCGGAGTTTCCTACGATTCCTTCGCCCTCGGTTCCAGTTATACCGAAGCAAGATGTGGCCGCTGCGGTGGAAGCGGTTCAGTCGTCCGAACTGCGTTATTCGACGCTAACGGTTGCTGTAAAAGCCGGTGCGGTCACAATTTCGGGTACTGCATCCGACGCTGCCGACGCATGGGAATTGGCATCGGAATTGCGTAAAGTTCCCGGCGTCGATCGTGTGATCGTCGGGTTGCGGCCTCGCTAGCGAAAATTCCGGTCGAATTCGCTAGTCTCTCGACCCGCTCCGTTCTACGATCATACGAACGGACCACGGGAAGCTGCATGCGCATCCTTATCATCTCCGATATCCACTCGAATTGGGCCGCACTCGCTGCCGTCCAAGAACCGTTCGACGCTTGCCTTTGCGTCGGCGATCTCGTCGAATATGGCCCACAACCAATCGAAGTCATCCAGTGGGTTCGCGAACATGCGTTGCACTGCGTACGCGGCAATCACGATCATGGCACGGCACAGAACATCGACGTCTTCGGCGTCGGCGGATTCCGCTACCTCACGATGGCCACACGGCCTTCGACAATCGAACTATTGAACGCGGACGATCGTCGGTACTTGGCGGACCTGCCAACGGTGAAGCTGTTTACGCTGGCGGGTAAGCGGTACCTGATGGTTCACGCCAGCCCGCGCGATCCGCTCGACGAATACGTGCCCGCCGACGCGGCACAGTGGGCTACGCGGATTGCCGGTTTCGCGGTCGATTACGTGCTTGTGGGGCATACTCACCAACAGTTTTCCATGGACGTCGGCAAAACGAAAGTCATCAACCCCGGCAGCCTGGGGCTTCAGCGCGATGGCAACCCGATGGCACGCTACGCCATTATCGAAGATGGGCAGATCGAACTCAAGCAAATCGAATACGACTACGAAGCCACCGTCGCTGCCCTCGGCAACACCTCGTTCGACCTCAAAGCCAAACAGATGCTCGCGGATGTCTACCGGACCGGCCGCTACGTACACCCCACAAGCGGCGTCAACGGCCACACCGAGATGAACGGCAACTACGCCAAAGTGAAGGCCATCGCCTAGTTTTTTCGCTCTCAGAATCGACGTAAAGTCACAACTGCAAAAACTTCAAATTTTGATCGCAAATCGCGGATCTGTTTTGGGCGATTTTGCCGTATCTCTTACTCGCTTCGTGGGTTACGTCGAGGATCATTCGTTTGACGCTCGTCGCAAGTACCGACCATTTCGCGTCACTATGCGACCTAAAATCGACCGGACGCGCCTTTACGTCGTACCCCTGGGCGTACTCGCAAGATTACGCAACTTCAAAAAGCGCAAGTAAGGGGAGGAGGTTCATCGCGGGTGCGACTCCCTTGCTT
>JAYSYI010000225.1:0-5906 GCA_043727665.1 Limnoglobus sp.
CCGAGAACCTTCGCACTGCTGTAACCATACTTAACTCACACGATCGAGTACCTCAGCGATATCCCCGAACCCTCGCGACCCGAGGTGTAACGAAGCGACGGTAATCGGAATTGCGGAGACCCCAAAACCAGTTTTGGGGTCTCATTTCGTTTTGTACCACAGACGACATTTTGACGTGTCACTCGTTTCAGCCGATTCCTATGAAGTGATTGAGCCTGCATAACCGATACCGTTTACCAGCGACACATTTTTACCGGAGGGGACTGGGAAACCAGAACCGGTAGGCGGATCGTCGCAGCGAAACGGTCGTTACAGGGGAAATCGACATGATTGGGCAAGAGGTTCTCACGCAAACCAGCGAAAACGAGGCATTGCGACTACAACTGTTGCAAGCCCAGCGCCTGAGTAGCGTTGGGGAATTGGCATCGAGCGTCGCACACGAGTTCAACAACATTCTTACGACGATCATCAACTACGCGAAACTCGGCGTACGCGGACAAGACCCGGCGGGCCAAACGCAGGCATTCGAGCGGATTCTCCGTGGCGGCCAACGCGCCGCCACGCTCGTCAACAGTATGCTCGGATTTGCACGCAACAACGCCAATCAACGCGAACTCACAGACATCGTCAAGCTCGTCGAGGAAGTGCTGATTCTCACCGAGAAAGATCTCGGTAAGCACCGCGTACAGATCGAAAAACGCTTCCATGGAAGGCCAACATCGATAATCGTACCGGGGCAGATCGAGCAAATCTTGGTAAATCTCGTCTTGAACGCGCGACAAGCAATGCCGAACGGCGGCCGTTTGAAAATCGATGTGCGTGAGATTGCCGCAACCGAAACGGTCGAGATCGCAATCGCCGATACGGGCGTAGGCATCGCGCCGGAAAACCTGCGTTCGATCTTCGAGCCGTTCTTCACGACGAAACAGCCCGACGAACAAGGTCGCGGTGGAACGGGGCTAGGGCTAAGCGTTTGTCGGCAAATCATCGAGCAACACCAGGGCCGCATTCGCGTCGAAAGCGTGATCGGTAAAGGCTCGACGTTCATCATCAAACTGCCGAAACGCCTGACCGAAGACCGCGAATAGATGTTGCGCCGACGGTCGAAAGCGACCCATCGTGTAACAACGCGATGGTAGAGTCTGCGATGCTAAAGCAACAGGTGCTTAATCGTTCCATGCCCCAAGCCTGCTGCTGAACATCGGTGACGGAGCTTTAGCGTTAGCATTCAGGCCCACTTTCTTCTTGAGCCACCTCCGCATGGTCGAGCTGAACATCGGTGACGGAGCTTTAGCGTTAGCATTTCGTACGAAGAAATTAATTTTTGTGCATCGCGTTCATCCGCGGTCTGAAATCTGTACATCGGCCCGGTTCGGCTACTGGAAAATCCATTCTGTCGTGCAATCGTGAACTACCCTTCGCTTCAGAACAACCGGAATGACCCGGTCGAGTGTGCGTATCGACCCGCCTGCCGAGGACGCCTTGTGTCCAGTGATTGCCCTTACTGCCAAGCCGTCCACGAAGATCCGCCATCCACGCATGGGATGCCGGTGACGCGCTGCCAATCGTGCAATCGCTTCTTTCCGCGACTGCGAGCCGAAGTTGCCCGAACTCGCGAACTCATCGAAGTGCATTCGAGCGTTGGCGGGGTAGAATCGCTGTCGAAGTCGGGTAGTTCGCTTTCGTATATGAGCAGGTTGGCGTCGGCAGAAGTCACGCCTTATCCCGGTTCGCAACTTTTGGCAGTCAGCTCGACGACACCTACGGAATGCGTCGATCTCAACTCCAATAATTTTGTCTGTCGAACGCCCGCACCGACGATACTTCCAACGATTCCCGGCTTCCAAATCGACCGCGTGATCGGCCGTGGCGGCATGGGTACGGTATATCTTGCCCGCCAATTGTCGCTCGATCGCCTCGTGGCACTGAAAGTCATGAGTCGCGTTTGGGTGAATGATCCCGTGTTTGTGGCGCGATTTACCCGCGAGGCATATGCCGCCGCGCAGCTCAATCACCCGAATTTGGTGCAGGTTTACGACATCGGCGAATCGGAAGGCATGCGGTTCTTCAGCATGGAGTACGTGCAAGGTCGCACGCTCGCCGACGCGATTCGCTCCGATGGTAAGATCGATCCGGAGTCGGCAGTCGGATACACGTTGCAAGCCGCACGCGGGCTGAAACACGCGCACGATCGCGGGATGATTCACCGCGACATCAAGCCCGATAACTTGCTGATCGACGAGCACGGTTTGGTGAAAGTCGCCGACTTGGGTTTGGTGAAAACGCCGGACTTGTCGCGCGATGCGGATAAGGTCGATTCCGATGCGGCATCGTTAAGCGGGCTGCACAGTTTGCCACCGGATATGACCGGCGTGCGAATCGCGCTCGGTACGCCTGCGTATATGTCGCCGGAACAGTGTCGCGATGCGGCAAGCGTCGATCATCGTGCTGATATTTATTCGCTCGGTTGCACGCTGTATGTCATGGTAACGGGTCAGCCGCCGTTCCAGGGCGACACCGCCGTCGAGTTAATGACGGCGCATGCGTATCAGCATCTCATCCCGCCCGAAGAAATTGCCAACCGCGTGCCAAAAGAACTTTCGTGCGTCATTCAGCGCATGATGGCGAAGCACCCCGGCGAGCGATTTCAAACGATGGCCGAAGTCGTACGCACACTCGAACAATGGCTCGGCGTACACCATACGGGGCAAGTTTCCGCACGCGAAGAACAGATTGCGGCACTCGAAGATTGCGTCGATCAGTACATCCACGCACCGTCGGCGGTGCTGCGTTCGCGGGCGATCACCGGCTTCCTGTCCGTTTGTCTCATTTCCACGATCATCCTGACATTAGTTGGCCGGCTCGAGTGGGCGTTCGGCATCGCGGGAATGATGATCCAGTTGGCGGGGATTTACTTCCTCGTAAACGGGCTGACGCAGAAAACGTACCTTTTCCGGCGGTTACGCCAGTTTGTCATGGGGCTGTCCGTCGGCGACTGGCTCATCGTGGCCGCCACGGTGGTCATGTTCGCGATCTTCCTCTGGATGCTAAAACTGTTCTGGGTCTGGGTCGGTTTCGGGCTGATCGCGGCGGGGTTGGCGTTCGCGCTTCGCCTGAGCCTCGACCGCGCCGTTGCGGCCGAGCGCCGTGTGGCGCTCGCCGGGTGCGAACGGCTATTACGACGGATGCGCGTCGTCGGCATGGCTGAAGATCCGCTTCGCCAATTCGTGGCCAAGTATGCGGGGCGAATGTGGGAAGAATTCTTCGAGGAACTCTTCGGTTATGAAGCCAAGATCGCCGCGCGAAACAAATTGCTGCGTGGCGAACATGCGGGACGGCGCGAGAAGTTTGCCGTATGGCGCGAGCCAATCTTGAACTTGCTCGATCGCGCCGATCAATCGCGACAGGCGGCCAAAGAACACAAATTGCTCATTCAAGTGGAAACAGATCGCCTCGTCTCGACGGGCTTGACGATTCGCGCCGCAAGGTACGCGGCGACTGAAGTCGCCAACGCCATGGTGCGACAAGCGGACGCGATTCGCTCTGCGGAAAACAAACAGAAAGACGCACCGCGTTCGCGAACGATCCCAAACGTGCATCGTTTAATTCACCAGATCGAGAAGCCAGTGATTCCATCGGGGGATAAACTCCGAAATGCGTTGCTACTCGCGCTCGGGCCGTACGTGCGTGGCGTGATGGCGACGGTGTTCCTCGGCGGGTGCGTGGCATGGTCGATCCAGAATCGAGTCGTATCGATTAGCCGGATTCTCGGTAAAACGGCGATGCTTGACTATCAACCGCTAACCATCCCCAGTGTGCCATCGTTCCTGACAAACTGGTGCGATACGGCCACGGTTGGTTGGGCGGGCGTGCTGCTTCTCACGTCGATGTTTTACCGTGGCGTACGCATGAGTTTGCTCGTCGTCCTCGGTGCTGCCGTCACGGTGGCGGCACACAAACTCGTTATGATTCCGAACGTCGAACCAATCCGCGATTTCCACGTCGGTGCGATGCTGGGCACTGTGTTCGCGCTCGTCGGTTATCGTTTCGGCAGACGGTAGCGGTTGTACGAATCGCGCCCGTCCCATGCTCACTTTTCCTCGTCGGGTTCCATCGGCGACCGCAATGCAATCCGCCACTTTTGTGAAATAATCTGAGCTTGCTACCTCGGCTGTTTCAGGGAAAGCACCCATGCGCAAGTGGCTATTATTCGCGGGCATCACCGGCATCGTTGCGGTTGCGGTCCCCGTCGTTCGTGAGATGTCCGCCGATGCCACATCCAGCGTCGCGTACACCACCGTTCGAGTACCCGTCGGCGCAACGCTGACGATCAACGGCCAACGTACCGAGCAGATGACAGCGGTGCGTCAGTTCGTGACGCCACCATTGCCATATGGCGGCACGTTCAGCTACGAGTTCATCGCCACCTTCACGTGGAACGGCACACTCACGTCGAAGAAGCAACTCGTCCGCATTCGCGCGGGTGAATCGCTCGACATCGATATGTTCACCGCCCCTGACATCGCCACACCGGCACCCGTCGTGATCCCGCCCGAAGTGCCAGTCTGGTTGAAGGAAGAGCCAAAAAAGCCAGAGCCAAAGAAGCCGATCACCCCACCGAAAGTGGACCCACCCAAGTTCGAACTGCCATCGATACCGCCATATCCCGAACCCCCAACAAAGACGCGGAGAATGCCACCGCCGGATCCGCTGTAAGCAGCGGTCAGCGATCACCAATCAGCCAGATGCGGTCAGCGATCAGCTGTCAGCCAGAAAAGAGTCAAATCGCAGGCCGGTTCTTGCTTGCTGATAGCTGACCGCTGTAAGCTGATGGCTGTTAGCTTTCCCCCTCAAATGGCGACTCCATGTCCGAAACTTACGACGCGATTATCATTGGTGCGGGTCACAATGGCCTGGTGACGGCGGCGTATTTGGCACGCGCGGGGTGGCGTGTGCTCGTTCTCGAACGGCGTGAAATTGTCGGCGGATGTTGCATCACCGAGGAAACCTGGCCGGGCTTCAAGGTCTCTACGGCGGCGTACGTCAACAGCCTGTTGCGACCGGAAATTATTCGCGATCTCGATCTCAAATCGCACGGCTTCGAGATGCTGCCGCGTTCGCCGTCGTCGTTCACGCCGTTCCCCGATGGCCGATATTTGATGATGGGGCCGGACAAGGAACTCACGCACCGTGAGATCGCTAAGTTCAGCACGAAAGATGCAGAAAATTATCCGAAGTACGAAGCGATGCTGACGCGCGTTGCCGACTTTCTCGAACCGCTGTTGGTGCAAACGCCACCCGACCCGTTCGGCGGGCTGGCCAACCTCTGGAAACTCGGCAAGATCGGTCGCAAATTTCGCTGGCTGGGTCGGGATGTCGCTACCGATGCGGTCGAAATCCTCACCGGTTCGGCGACGTCGATTCTCGACCGCTGGTTTGAATCCGACGAACTCAAAGCGACGCTCGCCACCGATGCGGTGATCGGGGCGTTCGCGCCGTCGTCACACCCCGGCACGGCGTACGTGTTGTTCCACCATGTCATGGGCGAGTGCAACGGCGTGCGTGGCGTCTGGGGTTACGTTCGCGGCGGAATGGGCACGATTTCCAACAGTATCGCTGCGGCGGCCCAGAAATTCGGCGCGGTCATTCGCACGAATTCGGCCGTATCACGGATCACCGTCCGCGATGGTCGCGCCACGGGTGTTGTGCTGCAAGATGGCACCGAGTTTACCGCCCATCGCGTCGCATCCTGCGCGGATAGCCACGTGACATTCGAGAAGTTGATCGACCCGAAAGAACTCCCATCTGCATTCCTCGCATCGGTGAAGCGGATCGATTATTCTTCGGCCACGGTGAAAATCAACGTCTGTCTCAGCGAGCCACCGCAGTTCCGCTGCCTGCCCAGT
>JAYSYI010000226.1:0-1870 GCA_043727665.1 Limnoglobus sp.
CGTCCCGCAGGATTGCCTCTGCACTTTCGCAATCGTTGCTTCGCTGCTGTTGTCCCCAATTTCCGACCGCGAGATAGAGTCTGATGGCCGATACCGTTCCGCTGTTTCAGGGTGTCCTGGAGCGGCACCCGAAAGGGTTTGGGTTTCTCCGTAGCCCCGACCGCAACTACACCGCCAAGGCGGACGACCCGTACGTCCCTGGATTGCTGATCGATCAATTCGATCTCGCAGAAGGGTTGCTCGTTTCGGGGCCGATCGAACTCGGACATCGTGCGCCCGCACCACCACCTCAACGTGGCAACAATCGGTTTCCTCAACGTTCGCAACAACGTACCCAAAACAACAACGGCCCTGGTAACGGCGTGAGATTATCGGCGATTCATCAAATCGAAGGCACCGATGCCAAGATGTTCAAACGGCGGCCGTGGGAACAACTCACCGCTGTCGATCCGACCGAATGGATCAATCTCGAAACCAACCCCGAGCAACTCACGACGCGGGTAATCGACTTATTCACGCCGATCGGCAAGGGGCAACGCGGTCTGATCGTCGCGCCGCCCCGCTCGGGTAAAACGGTGCTACTCTCGCATATTGCCGCAGCCGTCGCGAAGAATCACCCCGAAATGCACCTCATGGTTTTGCTCGTCGATGAACGACCCGAAGAAGTCACCGAGATGCGGCGAATGGTGAAAGCGTTCGGTGGCGGATCGACCGCCGAAGTGCTTGCATCGAGTTCGGACCAAGACACCGGTGCACACTTGCGGTTAGCCGAACTCGTGATCGAACGTGCCAAACGGATCGCGGAACAGGGCAAACAGGCGTTCGTATTGCTCGATAGTTTGACGCGCTTGGCACGGGCGTACAACAAACATGCGGGGAACAGCGGGCGCACGATGAGCGGTGGCATCGATAGTCGGGCGCTCGAAATCCCGAAGCGGCTGTTTGGCAGTGCGCGGGCGTTCGAAGAAGGCGGTTCGCTGACGATCCTCGGTACCGCACTCATCGAAACCGGCAGCCGTATGGACGATGTCATCTTCCAGGAGTTCAAAGGCACTGGTAACATGGAACTCGTACTCGATCGGAAACTCGCCGAAAAACGGATCTACCCCGCCATCGACCTTTCGCAATCCGGTACCCGTAAAGAAGAACGACTGATCTCGCCCGAAAAACTCGAACGCATCACCCTGCTCCGCCGAAGCCTGCTTCAGATGCGACCCTCCGAGACGATGGAATCGCTAATCAAGCAACTCGGGAAGACGCAAACGAACGATGAGTTTCTCGAAATGGTCGGAAAATTTGTGAAGTAACCTATGCCAAATCCCACACCTGATCGCCGACGATTTCTCCGAGCTACCACAGCGGCCGCAGGTGCGGCACTGTCGCTAACTGCTAACTCATATGCGAATGTGGCGGGTGCAAACGAGCGTATCGGCGTCGCATTCCTCGGTTGCGGGGCACGCGCGCAAGCACATATTCATCTCGTTTCGCAGTTAGGTCGCAACGGCCTAAGCGTGATGCCCGTCGGTGTATGCGATGTCTGGGACGGCCTCGAAGACGAATACGAACAGCTGTTCGGCGGCACGACCGTCAAGCGGAAATACGCGCAAGGTTTGTATCCCTCTGCGGTGAAATGCGGCCTCGACCCGAACGATACGACGCGAGTCGTTAAAGATTATCGCCGGTTGCTCGACCGTGCGGATGTCGATGTCGTTTGTATCGCAACGCCAGACCATTGGCACGCACGCATGACGATTGACGCGGTGAATGCGGGCAAAGATGCGTACGTCGAAACGCCGATGGTTCGCACGCCGGCGGAAGCGGTGGCGGTCGCCGATGCGGTCGCCCAAACGGGTCGCATCGTGGCCGTCGG
>JAYSYI010000227.1:0-17605 GCA_043727665.1 Limnoglobus sp.
GTGCTGACCGAATTGCTGTCACCTACCGAACGCGGGTACATCGTCGACGAGTGTTGGCATTCGACCGACGGACGCATCGTCATCGTGCCAACGCTCGAACGCACCGAGTTCCTCGCCGCGATGCACCGGGCTTCGGCGGTGATTTATTCGAGCCGTTACGAAGGGTTCGGCTTACCCACGCTGGAGGCGATGGCACTCGATGTGCCGTTGATCGCGAGCCGGGCCACGAGCATTCCCGAAATCGTCGGCAACGCGGGATTGCTGGTCGATCCCGACGATGTCGGTGCGTTTCGCGACGCGATGCTGCGCGTGTTAAACGAACCGGCGTTTTGCAAAAGCCTCGTGGAGCGCGGTCGGGATCGCGTTGCACAATTCACGATGCAATCGTTGGGAACGGGAATGCGCGACTGTTGGAATCGCGCGATTGCCGGACAGTGATTCCGCGTTGACGGCGAATCGGTGGGGATGCTACGCTTGCGGCCGGTGCGATTCTGCCATCCGCGAGGCTTCCATGCGATTGACAACGGAAAACCGACTGACCGTGCCTTCGCTAGTGGAATCGCCTATTCCCGCTGCCGAAACCGCTCCGCCGCGTGAGTGGCTAAGTGTTCGTACGCTCGTTGTGATTTGCGTAATGATCGGGTTCGCGTTCCGCGTCGGCGTGTATGTTCGCGATTCTTCGCTGTGGATTGACGAAGCGATGCTCGCGCTCAATGTCGTGAATCGCAGCCCGGCGGAACTAATGAAGCCACTCGATTGGAACCAAGGCGCACCGCTCGGTTTTCTGATGGCATCGAAGGCGGCCATCGCGATTCTCGGCGACAACGAACGCGCCATGCGAACGATCCCGTTTCTCGCATCGCTTGCGGGCCTGTTGATATTCCCCGCGTTCGCTTACCGTGCAATGCCGATACCGATCGCACGGCTGGCCACGATACTTTTCGCACTCTCACCGAACGTGATCGGATACGCGGCCGAATTCAAACAGTACGAACTCGATGCGACGATCGCGGTCGGACTTCTTGCACTTGGGTTGCCGATGGCGAACGGATCGCGTGCCGCTTGGCGTTCGATTGTGCTCGCGTTCGTTGGCGCAATTGCCGTCTGGTGTTCGCACCCGTCGGTGTTCGTGCTCGGTGGCGTCGGATTTGCGATTCTCGCCGATGGGATCGCCCAACGTGATCGTCGTGCGACGTGGATTCGGCTTCTTGTTGTCGGTTGCTGGCTCGCGAGTTTCGCGGCGTGTTACCTGGTATTCTTGCGGCATCTCGGCCTGAATGCGTACTTGCTCGATTACTGGGCGGGCACCTTCCTGCCGCTACCTCCAACGCGGCCCGGCGACTTCGCGTGGATCGTCCACCACTACTTCGTGTTCTTCGATAATCCGTGCGGCATGAACGGCGAGTTCGGCCTTTCGGGCTTCGCGGGGATCTGTTTCCTCGTCGGCTGCCTCTCGCTTGCGAAAACGAACTGGCGGTTGTTAATCGCAACTCTCACGCCGTTGTTACTCGCACTGTTAGCATCGGGTTTGAAGAAATATCCGTTCGCAGGTCGGCTCATGTTGTTCGCGGTTCCGTTGGCAATTGTCGGCATGGCGTACGGACTGAACTTGATTTCCGAGCAGATCGGCAAGGCGGTTGCTGGCGGACGTTGGCTCATTCTCGCGATCGCGTTCATCGGGCCGATCTCTGAATGCAACCAACTCGCGAAACGGCCTATCCACGCGGAAGACACCCGCGAAGCGATCGCTGCTATTCGTACCGCATGGCAACCCGGCGACAGCATCTACGTCTATTACGGTGCGGTGCCTGCGTTCGAGTATTATCGTTCGCGCTATCCGATTGCAACCGATACTGTGGTGCTTGGCGTCGAGAATCGCGGGAAAGATCCCCGGCAATTCCGCGACGAGTTGAGCGCGCTACGCGGGAAGAAACGGGTCTGGATCTTGATGGCCCATCGGCAAACGCACGAGGAATCCGCCATTCGCGCGTACCTCGAAGGCTTCGGCAAAGGCGAGATCATCATGCGTGGCACCGATGCGGTCGTAATGCTCTACGATCTGTCGTAGCGAGTAGAGGTACGGTTCGAATGACTCCAGGCATTACCCACCCACCCTTCCGTGGAGTCATTCCCAATTTCGGAACCAACCTAACCCAGCAACGACTTACGTCCGATTTCGGTGGTCGCGATCTACGCTGGAACCAAAGTTTCGGTGGTCTTTTTCGGCGAAACTAACGATTTTTTGACTCGTCGCATTCGTGTGTGGGTGATGAAGTTCTCGCGATCTAATCGATCAATTTCTTGCGTCGCAACGTGTGGTGATAATGTTGTGCGAAACGGTGCGATTCATCGCGGACGTACTGCAACAACCGCAGTGCGGCCGAGTGGCGGCTGAGTTTGATCGATTCAGATTCGCCGGGGCGGAAAATCTCTTCCTCTTGCTTCGCCAGCGAAATTATCGTGGGCGGCTCGATGCCGAGCGCACGGAAGGCATCCATCGCCGCGTTCAGTTGGCCTTTGCCGCCATCGATTAGCAATATATCGGGGAACACCGCATCGTCGTCGTGGAGCCGTTTGAAGCGGCGGAACACAACTTCCCGCATCGACGCGAAGTCATCGACGCCTTCGACCGTTTTGATTTTGAACTTGCGATACCCCTGCTTGAACGGCAAACCATCGAGGAACGAAACCAGCGAAGCGACGGTGTCTTGCCCGCTCAGGTGCGCGATGTCGAATCCTTCGATACTCCTGGGCACCGTCGCCAACCCGAGCACTTTCCGCAACCCGCGCAACCCTTTCTTCGGGTCGATCGCGAAGACTTCGGGTTGCACGTCTTTTTCAACATCCCCGCGAAGTTCGAGCTTGTTGAGTGCAGTGATTTCATCGCGAATCCGGGCGGCTTTCTCGAACTGCATCGCAACGCTCGCTTCTTTCATCTGCCCTTCCATTTCGCGAATGAGTTTGCCGCGTTTGCCTTCCAAGATGAGTACGAGTTTGCGAATCTGCTTGCGGTAATCTTCCTTGGAAACGCGCAAATTGCACGGTGCGGTGCATTGCCGAATGCTGTGCAACAGGCACGGACGAAACCAACGCCAACGGTCTTCGGTGGAGACGATATCGAGCGTGCAGGTACGAAACTGCAACACGCGCTGAAGCACCTGGATCGCCGCTCGCAAACTCCGCGCACTCGTGAACGGGCCGTAGAGTTTCACGCCTTTGCTACGTGGGGTGCGGGTGAACTCGACGCGCGGGAACTCCTCGCGGATGCGAATCTGCAAGTACGGAAACGACTTATCGTCTTTGAGATCTTTGTTGAATCGCGGGCGAATATCCTTGATGAGCCGCGCTTCTTTGAGCAACGCGTCGACTTCGGTATCGCAGGGGATAAATTCGACGTCGACGATGTGCTTCACCAACTCGCGCGTCCGCGGATTTTCCGCTGCTTCTTTCAAAAAATAATTTCCTGCCCGGCTCCGCAAGTTCTTCGCTTTGCCGACGTAAATCACTGCACCGCGATCGTCCTTCATGAGGTACACGCCGGGCGTCGTCGGGAAGGTTCTCACCTTGTCTGCCGGTCCGGGTCGCGGATCGGGTGTTTGTTCGCTCACGGGCGGCGGGGCAAAATCGTCGTCGGGCATGGTGGCTCTCACTCCTGAGCGGGTTGTACACACATTGTACCCCGCGCAGTGTCCCAAACATCAACTGGCGAACCGGCCATCGGTTTCTGGATGATAGGGATACAACCATTGCAATAGCTCGATCCGGTTGCCGTCGGGGTCGCGAATGAAGAACCGGTCTGCCGCCGCGATCTTCACGGTCTCGTCGATTTTGATCCCTTTTGCAGCCAATTTGACGCGCGCGACTTCGGCATTCTCCACATGCAAACAGAAGTGGCGCGGGCTGATCGCGTCGGGTTGATCCTTCAAAAGCAGGTGCAAATAGCTACCGCCGATGTCGTACCAAACTGCGACGAAGTCGAACTCCGAAGGCGGGGCGATCTCGCGCAGGCCGAGAAGCTCGCCATAAAACTGCCGCGAACGGGCGACATTCGTGATTAAAACCGAACAATGATCGATGTGCGTGAATCGAATCGCAGTCATGGTCTTGCTCTCTTTCCGTGGTTCACTTCAATTTTTGAGAGTGAACATCGGAAAAGACCGAAATTCACCACGAAACAGACGAAATACACGAATTGGATAACGAATGGGAAAGGCCAACTTCCCATTTCGTGAACGCGATTCTGAGGGATTTAGATGAACTCGCGCATCGGCAGGGCGCTGTCTTCGATGAGGTATTGAGGGCGGCCGGTCAGGTCCGGGAGTGTGGCCTTGGTCGCGTCGATGCCGAGGTTGTGATAGAGCGTCGCGTAAAGCTCGCCGAACGTGACGGGGCGGCTTGCGGCCTCGCCGGCGATCTTGTCCGTCGAACCGATGACTTGCCCCATCGTCATGCCACCGCCCGCCATCAGGGCGCAGTTCACTTGTGGCCAGTGATCGCGACCGACTTGCGTGCTGATCTTCGGCGTTCTGCCAAACTCGCCCATCACGATGACCGTGCAATCTTTGTCGAGTCCGCGATCGTGCAAATCTTCGACTAGCGCACTCACACACTTGTCGAACGGCGGGAAGTCTTCGGCTTCGCGCTTGAAGATCGTGTTGTTCGCGCCGCCGTGCCAGTCCCATTTGCTGTAATTCAACGTGACGACGCGGGCACCGGCTTCGATGAGACGCCGCGCCATGAGCAGGCTTTGCGGGACGCGCGGTGCGCCGTTGTCGTCCATAAAAATCTTCGGGTCGCCGGTGCCATATCGTTCGAGCACCTTCTTCGATTCCCGCGTTAAATCGAGTGCGTCGGCGACGCGTGACGACGTGAGTAGCCCGAATGCCTGCTCGGTGAATGCGTCCATTCCCTTTAACGCGACGGTTGTATCCGCATCGCGGCGCATATCGTCGAACCGGTTGAGGAGCGTTTTGCGGTCCGCGAGCCGGTTGACCGCGATCCCACGCAGAACCATGTCGTCGCGGGTCTGGCCCATCGCGCGAAACGGTGCCAGTGCCGGCCCGAGGAAACCGGGGCCAGGCTCGTTGTACGGCCCGTGCGTACAGGTGTAACAGAGGCTGAAGTACGGCGGCACCGACGGATCGATCGGCCCCTTCAACTTGGCCACCGCCGAGCCGAATTGCGGCCAGCCACCCGCTGGTGTCGGCTTCCGTGGGTTGTGGCCGTTATACACCTGCGTCGCATCGTGATCGGCTTGATTCCCCACGAGCGAGCGCACGATCGTGAGTTTATCCATGATCTTCGCAAGTTGCGGCAGCGCTTCGCAAATCTGGATTCCCGGCACCTTCGTAGCGATCGGTTTCCACGGCCCGGCAATCTCTTTCGGCGCGTCGGGCTTCAGGTCGAACAGATCTTGGTGCGGTGGCCCACCGACGAGATACACGAGAATCACCGACTTGGGATTCGAGCGAACGCCCGCAGTCGATTCCGCCCGCAACAACCCCGGTAATGTTAGGCCACCGAGTCCGAGCGAACCGATCTGGAGAAAGCTGCGTCGGTTCAAACGTGGCATGACAGACTCGGGTAAAGTGATGCAAGTGCGGCAGGATTGTTAAGCAGGTAGGATGAGTTTCCACGCATTCGAGGTGGAAGTCAATCGATTTTTGATGCAAACTTTAATAGCCAGTAACGATACGCCACACTTAACCGCGAACCAGAACATGATGCCGTTGCTCCGACTAAAAACGACCGAGTGCCGCGTGGGTATCGTCGGCCAGTACAACGCGGGCAAAACCGTATTGCTAACGTCGCTGATCAACCACCTGCAAGACCACGATCCCGAACGCTTCGCGCTCGGTTCCCCGAACACGCGGATCCGCAAGTTCGAGAAATTGCCGTGCGATGCCGGCTGGGCCGAGTTCCCGTTTGCGAAACACCGCGACTCGCTCGTTCATGCGGGAAGTTGGCCCGAAAAAACGAGCGACCGCTACCAGTACACTTGCCGTTTCGAGCGCAGCGACTGGAACTTCAGCGATGTCGTGCTGAAGCTATTCGACTTGCCCGGCGAGCGCGTTGCCGATGCCGCAATGCTCGGCCGCAGCTACGCGGATTGGTCCGATCACACTTTGCAACATCTGCAAAGCGACACACCGTACCGCGAGCAATGTCTGCCTTTTCTGCAAGCGATACTGCAACCGAACGCGACGGAAATTGAGCTAGTCGATAGCTATAAGCTCGCGCTCGCAAACCTGATCCTTTCGTACAAACCGCTGATCTCGCCATCGACATTCTTACTCGATAAGACCGGCAACAAGGCACGCCCAGCGGATGCGGCGACACTCGCGAAAAGTCGCATTTGCGGCCTCGATGCGTCGAAGCAGTTCACGCCGTTGCCACATGCGTTACGCGAGACGCCGACGGGGAAATTGTTTACGTTGCATTACGACGAGTATCGCACGGAGATCGTCGAGCATTTCCTGAGCGCACTGCGTTCGTGCCATGCCCTGATCGTGATGCTCGATATTCCGATGTTGCTCGCGGGTGGCGTGGGTATGTACGACGACAATCGCCAAATGGTACACGACTTGTTCCGCGTTCTCGAACCCGGCGAAAGCCTGCTTGGCACGAGCGTTCGGCACCTCTCGAAGTTATTTTTGCCACGCGAAATGCGGCCATCGTGGATCACGCGCGTGGCATTCGTCGCGCCGAAACTCGACTTGATCCACCCCGGCGATCGCGACCGGGCACTGCACCTTTTGCGGCGAATGGTAGGCAAAGTCGCCGCCGACCGCGACGGCATGAGTCACGAGTTTTTCCCCTGTTCCGCAGTCGTTTCCACGAAACCCGACGAGAAATCGCTGATCGGCTCACCGCTCCGCGATGCATCTGGCAAGAAAATCGCACCCGGCCCCGAACAGCGATTCACACCCTCGACGATACCTACCGATTGGCCGCGAAGTTGGGAACCCGGCGAGTATGCCTTCCCGGAAGTCTACCCTGTCGTCCCGCGCCGAAAGGACTGCCCGCCCGAACAAATCAACCTCGACCGGGTGTTGACATTCGTGCTGGGTTAGGCTTCGCGAGCCACGTTTGCCACGCTTCTGTGGCTCGAACTGTTTCCCTTGGGGGGGCGTACTGCTAGAAAGCCACCATCCTCTATTTGCGTTGTCTTCGGCAATCACAAGGACCGCTCCCGATGGCTGACTCCCCCAAGCTTCCTTCGACCAGCGATTCGACTGGTTACGCGCCCTACTCTGTCACAGCGATGATGGCGGCGGGATTGGCGGGACTGTTCGCGGTTTTGTTGGTAATACTGGGTCTGATTGCCTTTTGGAACACGCAACATTTCGTGCAGCCATTGATGTTGGCGATGCCGATGATCGCGCTCGTTCTTTCGTTTGCTGGCCGCCGGCAGATCAAGAGTTCGGAAGGCACGCGAATCGGTTATCCTCTGTGTAATTTCGCGTGGTGGGTGGCGATGATTGGCGGCATGGGTTACGCCGCATATCTGCTCGGGATCGGCTTTGCGGTGCGAACCGATGCCGCAGCGGCCGTGCGAATTTGGTCGGATCACGTGGAGAAGGCCGAACTCTACGATCCCAATAGTGCGGAGTTCTATGAGGCATTCCGCGGTGTCGCACCCACCGGCCGCCAGTCGTCGATTTCTTACAAAACGCCACTCGCCATTATCGACACGCAGAAGACGTGGAAAGAAGATCTCGTCATCTTCCGACAGATCGACGTCATGCGAATTGCGCATCGCAACAAGGGGGCTTTCGAAATCGTACCGGGCGGATTGTCGCAATGGGTTCGGGAGCCTTCGGGATCGCTGAATTGCACCATGAACGCCGTCATGAAATGCCCCGAGGGTCACTTCGAGTTGACGTTGCAGATGGTGCAAGCACTGAATTCGCAGCAAGAACTCGTGTGGCAGATCGTGTTGCAACCGCAAGGGTTCGTCAAGTCGGCGAAACTGACGAATTACGGCTTCCTAATTCGCGACATGGAAACCGCAGCCGCAACGTATGTCTATCAAGACATGCTTCCCGTGTTCGGCGTCGGCGGGCAAAACGCGATCATGTTGCCGACCTTTGCGGGACCGATGCAGAAATCGTCACACGCATCGTCGCTCTTTCAGAAGAGCTTCAGTCGCATAGTGGCGATCGGTGGACCCGGCTTCGTTCATCCGGAACCAAAAGATTTTCCCGAACAAATCACCGCGCAGTATTTCACACCGGTCGATCGTTCGGATGCGTCCCGAGAGCGGGTACAACGTGAATACGCGTCGGTATGGCGCGGGGGACGCCTCACGCCGCCGGGGACGATCATCGCAGAAAACCGCGATACAGCACCGGTCCTCACGCTCACCGATAAAATGGCAACGATCAAAGTGCCCATCGAACTCCAGGTGCCAAACGGAGAAAGCAGCCAAACCGGTGCGCGAGGTGCGGTGGTACTCGTCTGCGACGATACGAAATTCCTACAGAATTTGAAAGAAACTCGCGCGACATCACTTTCGGAAACACCCGTGGAAATGCAAGAACGCAAATCGGAGTTCCTGACGATCCCCTGGAAACTTTCGAAGTTCGAAACCGACATGAAGCCAGTGGAGAAGAAGCAGGCACCTGGCGGTGGCCCCGGTGGGCCGCAGTAAATGGCCATTGTCGCCGGGATCGATGGCTGCCCTACAGGCTGGGTTTGCGTGAGTCTCGACACCGAGACTCGTGCCGTTACGGTTCAAATCCTCTCGCACATCGAAGCCATTCTGCCGACGTTCGCCATCGCGATGATCGACATACCGATCGGCTTGCCGAATGCGGGTGCGCGAGAGTGCGACACACAGGTGCGACGCATGTTGAAATCGCGCGGCAGCAGCGTGTTCCCCGCACCAATTCGCCCGATGCTCGGTGCAGGCACTTACGTGGAAGCATGCGAAATGGGTACGAAGGTAGACGGGCGAAAGATCAGCAAACAGACGTGGTTTCTCTTGCCGAAGATTCGCGAAGTCGATGCGTTTTTGCATCAAAATCCAGAGCGAATGTCGCAATTTCACGAAGTGCATCCCGAACTGAGTTTCTCCGCCTGGAACGATTTCCGCCCGATGTCGCACAGTAAAAAAACAGCGGCGGGGCGTGTGGAGCGCGAAGACCTCGTACTTTCGCGATACGGCGAAGCGTATCGCGCGGTATCGCTGCCAAAAGCGGCGTATCGCAACGACGATCTCCTCGATGCGTTCGCCGCGCTCTGGTCAGCCGAGAGACAATTTGCGGGTACCGCTCGCACATTTCCCGAATCCTCTCCGCGCGATGAAACCGGTCTGCCGATGGCGATCACCGCATGAAATTGTGCGATGATTCGTGAAAGTCGCACAGGTGGTGCCTTATAATCTCCACATGAACACGAAAGAAACTACCAGCGTTTTTTGCACGATCGACACCGCGATTGCCGAATTGAAATCGGGGCGGATGATTGTCTTGGTCGACGATGAGCATCGCGAAAACGAAGGCGACCTCGTGATGGCCGCCGAGGCGATGACTCCCGAGGCCGTCAACTTCATGATTCGCGAAGCCTGCGGGCGGCTCTGTGTTTCATTCGCCAAAGTCCGCGCGGAGCATCTCGGTCTGGACCTCCTGCCCGGCGTGCATCTCGACCCGACCGCCACGCCTTTCACGCACAATTTCGACGCTCGCTACGGTATCGGTACGGGAATCTCGGCCGCCGATCGTTGCCGCACGATCTGCGTCTGTGCGGACCCGCATTCGAATCCGCACGATCTCGCTAAAGACAAAGGACACATGGATGGGCTGATTGCCCGAGATGGCGGCGTACTCGTTCGTGCGGGGCACACTGAAGGAAGCGTTGACTTGTGCCGCATGGCGGGCCTGCGTGAAGTCGCCGTGATTTGCGAGATTCTGAACGAAGACGGCACGATGGCTCGGCTCCCGGACCTACGCGAATACTGCCAAAAACACGCGTTGAAGATGTGTACGATAGCCGACCTGATCGAGTATCGCCGACGCACCGAGAAACTGGTGAAACGGGAAGTCGCGTTGAAACTGCCAACGGATTATGGCGAATTCGACCTGTTCGCGTACTCGTCGTTGGTCGACCCCGAACCGCACCTCGCCCTCACGATGGGCGGCGTCGGTGGTTCCAAACAAACCGAGCCGATTCTCGTGCGGATGCACAGTGAATGCCTCACTGGCGACGCACTGCATTCGGCGAAATGTGATTGCGGGCCGCAACTTCAGTACGCGATGCAACAGATCGCGAAAGAGGGTCGCGGCGCGATCGTGTACATGCGGCAAGAAGGGCGCGGCATCGGATTACTGAACAAGTTGCGTGCCTACAAATTGCAGCAAGAAGAAGGCCTCGATACCGTCGAAGCGAATACGCGACTCGGGTTCGCGCCGGATCTGCGTCAGTTCGGCATCGGTGCACAAATCTTGCACGATCTCGGCATCCGCGACATTCGACTGCTCACGAACAACCCACGAAAAGTCATCGGCCTCGACGGCTACGGGCTACGTATCGTCGAGCGCGTACCGATCCAAATACAACCCGGCGAGTTCAACCGCAACTACCTCAAAACCAAAAAGGAAAAGCTCGGCCACATCCTCGAATCCCTCGACGACTACGGCCCCGGCGAGTGATCCGTTTCGAGTCGGTATACACTTGCAACGGGGCGATTGGATAGGTTTTGTTAGCCCGACGCGCCAGCGAGGAAAAATCCGCCTACTGGCACGACAACGCAGATGCGATAGTAATTCCTCGCTAGCGCGTCGGGCTAACGGGAATGGCTTTGTCTTACCGGTAACGACTCGCCACTCATCACTCGCTACTCGTCATTTTCGTTTGGTTCCCGACAATATGCGTGTTGCTTCCGTCCATCGTGCCGAGTTGCTCATGCGTTACCGACCGGGTTTTGACGAGTTTGCGGAACTGGCTGCCACGCACACCGTTGTGCCAGTTTACCGGCAGTTGCTCGGCGATTCGCTGACGCCGGTGTCTGCGTTTCGCGCGATCGGTGCGAACGAAGAATGGGCGTTCCTGTTCGAGAGCGTCGTCGGCGGCGAGCGGATTGGCCGCTACAGTTTCGTCGGTGCGGGGCCGTTCGAGCGCTTCGAAGCGTACGAAAAAAACATCTGCATTACCCGCAATGGCAGCGAAACGCGCACAACGGCCGACGACCCGCTCAAGGCACTCGAAGACTACGTCGCTCAGTTTCGCGCGCCGCATCTGCCCGGCTTGCCGCGGTTCGTCGGCGGCGCGGTCGGCTACGCCAGCTACGACTCGGTACGATATGTCGAACACCTCCCAAACGCACCCAAAGACGACCGCCACATTCCCGATCTCAGCTTCGCCTGTTACGACCGCATGATCGTGTTCGATCAGATCAACAAGACGGTCAACGTCGTCGCACATGCTCGCATTTCGGAATTCGGAATTCGGAATTCGGAATTGAAATCGGCAGAATTGAAGAAAGCGGAATTGCGGAAGGCGTACGACGAGGCGTGTCGGCGTGTTGATGAACTCGTCGAAACGCTTCAACGTCCCGTTACGAGTTTGCCTCTCGTCGATATTAATGTCCAGACTTCGAAAACTGCGCAGTCGGCTGCGATCCCTTCGCGTTTTCAATCGAACTTTACTCAGGCGGGGTATGAGGCGGCGGTGCGTAAGACGATTGAATACATCAACGCCGGGGATGCATTTCAGGTCGTACCGAGCCAACGATTTCAGACTGACACGACGGCAGACCCGTTCGATATTTATCGCGCTCTGCGAGTGGTGAACCCGTCGCCGTTTATGTTTTTTCTGAAGGCGGGCACGGTGACGCTCGTCGGTGCGTCGCCGGAAATCATGTGCCGCGTCGAGAACGGCGAAATGACGGTTCGCCCACTGGCTGGCACGCGCCGACGTGGGGCAACACCCGAGGAAGACAAGGCACTCGCGGTGGAACTCGTCAACGATCCGAAAGAACGCGCCGAGCATATTATGCTCGTGGACCTGGCCCGAAACGACATCGGCAAAGTGGCAGAAATCGGCAGCGTGCAGATTGGCGATTTACTTGTGGTGGAACGATACAGTCACGTGATGCACCTGTCGAGCACCGTTACCGGGACTCTGCGAAATGGTCTAACGGCGTTCAACGCGATGAAGTCCAGTTTGCCAGCGGGTACGCTGAGCGGCGCGCCAAAAGTGCGAGCGATGGAGATCATCGACGAGATCGAACCGCACCGTCGCGGGCCGTACGGCGGCGCGGTCGGCTACTTCGATTTTAGCGGCAACATGGATACCTGCATCGCGCTCCGCACGATGGTGATTCAGGGTAAAACCGCCTACGTACAAGCCGGTGCGGGCGTCGTCGCCGATAGCGACCCGACGAGCGAATATCAGGAAACCGTCAGCAAAGCGATGGGCTTGATGAGAGCACTCGAGATCGCCGAGACGCAGTTGTAAGAACTGAAGACCACCTTACGTCACCTTGAGTCGCCCGAAGTACCTGCGACCTTCGTCGGATATGAGCGAGAAGAAGCCCCAGGCACCGACGATCGCGCCGAAGAAACAACAACCGATGTCGGGAGAATTCGTGGCCGCCAGGAAGCAACCCACGAACGCCATCGCGTAAAATCGGCGGAGCAGGAACGCCAGCGCCCCAAGTAACACGCCGATGCTCATGAGCAGGAATAACAATCGTCGTAGTTGCATTTTGCCAACGGGTACCGTGGCCGCCGCATCGCGTGTCTTGCGCTCTTGCTCGTCCTGAAACACCTTCGTTTTGTCAGCATCGCGCTTTTCTTCGTCTTCGGAACGTTTGCGGTTCACATCGGCTTTCGGCGCATCGGGTTTGTTCGCCGTCATGAACTGCAAATTCGCTTCGACGAAGTTCTTCGCGCCGTCCGGATCCGCACCGAACCAGTACAGCAGGTAGCCGTTGACCATCATCCCTGCGAATCCGAGGAGCAACAGCCCGTAAATCGCCACAAAAATACGTGCGGGAATCTTCGATGATTTCGGACGCGCGATTGCTGCGGTGAGTGTCTCGCCGTCCCGGACCGGTGCTTGGAAAGGCGTTTTGCACTCAAGGCAGGTCACGACTTGCCCCAAAAATGCTTCGGGGATGTTCAGCAAGTGCTGGCACGATGGGCAGCGAATAACAACAGTTTCTGGCATAAGGTATGCGTACGAAAAGCAACTACGCTGGGAAAGTAGCAGCGATCATATGATCGAGGTGTAACCGACTGGCAATAATAACGGGCATGGGGTAAGATGAAATCATCAAACTCCACCAATCGCGAACACAACTTCTCTCATGGGTGATGATATGACCGAAACCATGTCCAGAATTCTTTCGGAAATCGACCAACTCTCACAGCCAGAGCGGTGTGAAATCGCTTCTGTGGTTTTGCAGTCAATCGAACCGTTGCAAGAGAACATCGGAGACGAGTTCGAAGCGGAGTTGTCCCGTCGCACCGAAGAGATCCGCTCGGGCAAAGCCGTGGGCCGATCCGCCGAAGACGTGTTTGCACGGCTTGAGGGAAGACGATCGTAGCGGTTCGTACCATAAAAGCATGTCTACTCCACTCGAATACCTGACGCAACTCGTTCGGCGACCTTCGGTGAACCCGATGGGTCGTACTGACATCCCGGCAGAACTGACGCTCGAACATCGCGTGACCGATTATCTCGAAGAGCAATTCAAAGCGCTCGGAGTTGCGTATCGCCGCACGATTGTGGCTCCCGGTCGCGATAACCTCGTGGCGCAGTACAGTGCGCACATGTCGTCCGAAACGATCCTTTGGGAAGCCCACCAAGACACTGTGCCAGTCGATGCGATGGTGATCGATCCGTTTGCGGCGAAAATCGATGGTGGCAAGCTGTACGGTCGCGGTGCGTGCGATGTCAAAGCGGGTGGTGCGGTGATGCTCGCCGCGTTTGCGCGGCTCGTGCGAGAACGACCCGCCGGTTCGGCGAACGTTACGCTGGCGTTTACCGTCGACGAAGAACACACGTTCCTCGGTGTGCAGCAACTCGTTAAAGATGGCGTGACGGCGGACTTCGCGATCATTGCCGAACCGACAATGTGGAATGTCGTGGTGGCGCACAAGGGCGTCGTGCGTTGGCGGCTTGAGACGCACGGCCGCGCCTGCCACAGTTCGCGGCCGGAGCAAGGTGTGAACGCGGTGTATCGCATGGCGAAGGTGCTGAACGCGGTCGAAATTTACGCCGATGCGTTGCGGAACTCGACGGCGCACCCGACACTCGGCCCGCCGACATTCAGCGTCGGTATGATCGGCGGCGGCCTTTCCCCGAACACCGTGCCCGACCGTTGCAGTATCGAAATCGACCGGCGATTGCTGCCCGGCGAGACGACTGATGGCGCGCTCGCACACTTCGAAGCGTTCCTGAAATCGCGAGCGGAAATCGACTTTGCGTACACCGTGACGCGGAACCTCGCCTGCCCGCCGTTGAACCCCGTGGCCAACGATCACCCGTTCCTTTGCCGCTTCGAAACGGCGATCGATTCTGTCGTCGGGAAACACGAACGACACTCGGTACCGTACGGCACCGATGCCTCGACGATTGCCGACGCGGGGGTACCGTCGGTGGTGTTCGGGCCGGGCGATATTGCACAGGCCCACACGAAAGACGAGTGGATCGAAGTCGCGCAGTTGGAACCGGCAGCCGAGATTTTGTTCCGCTTCGCGTGCGGGAAAGCGTGACAATTGTCGCGCCACGTTTTACATTGGTCCTAACAGCCGTCGTCGTGACGGTCGGTCGTCATTCACAGAGGATATATCCGTGAGCATCGTTCGCATGGGCATGGGCGAGAACAAGAAGTACGGCGAAGGCTTCTCCGCCATCTTCGGTAAGAAGAAGGCCGCCGCCAAGAAACCCGCCGTCGCCGCCGCAACTGTTGCCGCCGCAAAACCCGAAGCCAAAAAGAAAAAGTAGCGTCCCCCTCACGACGTTCCCGCACTCGAAGCCCATCTGTCTTACGACGGGTGGGCTTTCTTCATTGGTGCCCATCATGCGTGCATTCTTCGCGTCGGTTTCGTTTTTCGCAATTGTCGCTGTGGCCTTCGGGCAAGGTACGCTCGCGGACTACGAGCGTGCGAGCCAGGTCGAGAAACGCTTTGCGGGCAAGCTGTTTCGCGATCGCGTCGAGCCGAACTGGTTCAATGATGGCGATGCGTTCTGGTATCGGAACCGCCTGTCGAATGGTGGCAGCGAGTTCGTCATCGTCGATGCGGTAAAGGCGACGCGCACCGTTGTCAGAGAAGACGAGTTGCCGAAAAAAGCGAAACAAACCGCACCTCGGCCGCGCCGAATCGATCGTGGCGAAGCGACTGCCAGCCCTGTGTCACCCGATGGAAAATGGGAACTGTTCGACAGAGAGAACGATGTCTGGTTGCGAGATCGCGCGAACAAAACCGAACGAAGTTTGTCGGCGAACGGGAAGCCGCACGACCGCTATCAATTGGGCGGTTACTGGTCGCCGGATTCGTTGAAAGTGATCGTGTACCGAAGCACGCCGGGAGCGACGCGCAACGTGACGCTCGTCGAATCGTCGCCTCGGGATCAGCTTCAGCCGAAAGTGTCGACGTATTTTTACCTGAAGCCCGGCGACGAAATTTTACAATCGAAACCGCACCTCTTCGACATCGCGACGGCGAAAGAAATCGCTTTGTCCGACGAACTTTTCCGCAACCCGTGGGACGTCAGCTTCGAGCATTGGTCGCCCGATAGTTCGCGGTTCGCGTTCCTTTACAATCCGCGAGGGCATGGCACGATGCGCGTCGTGGGCATCGGTGCGAATACAGGTGCCGCAACGGCGATTATCGACGAGCCGTGCCAGACGTTCTTCGACTACACGAACAAGCTCGTGCTGCGTTACCTCGACAAAACCGACGAGATATTGTGGATGAGCGAACGCTCCGGTTGGAACCATCTGTACCTCATCGACGCGAAAACGGGTGCAGTGAAAAACGCGATCACCACCGGCAAGTGGGTCGTGCGTGGCGTCGATTCGATCGATGTCGAGAAACGCGAAATCCGCTTCCGCGCGTGTGGATTCGTACCGAAACAAGATCCGTATCACGTACATCATGCGCGGGTGAATTTCGATGGCACCGGCTTGACGCTCCTCACCGAAGGCGATGGCACGCACGAACTGCACGAGTCACCCGATTCGCGATATACCTTGGATACGTGTTCGCGAATCGACCGTGCGCCGGTGACCGAACTGCGTAAGACATCGGACGGCTCGCGGATACTCACAATCGAAACGGCAGACATTTCGCAACTGACAAAAGCGGGGTGGCGCGCACCCGAACGGTTCGTAGCAAAGGGCCGCGATGGCACCACCGACATTCATGGCATCATCATTCGCCCAACGAACTTCGACCCGAAGAAAACCTACCCGGTCATCGAGTATATTTATGCCGGTCCGCACGATCATCATGTGCCAAAGAAGTTCGCGGTGACGATGGGCCGTCAGCGGATCGCCGAACTCGGCTTCATCGTCGTGCAGATCGATGGCATGGGCACGAACTGGCGTAGCAAAGCGTTCCACGATGTCTGCTGGAAGAACCTCGGCGACGGCGGTTTCCCCGACCGTATCGCGTGGATTCATGCTGCGGCGGCGCACGACCCGACGTTCGATTTGAGCAAAGGCGTTGGCATCTACGGTGGTTCGGCGGGCGGACAAAACGCACTCCGTGCGTTGCTAATACACCCGGAATTTTACACCGTAGGCGTCGCCGATTGCGGCTGTCACGACAACCGTATGGACAAGATCTGGTGGAACGAGATGTGGATGAGCTGGCCGATCGGCCCGCACTACGCGGAACAATCGAACGTCGTTCAAGCCCACAGATTGCAGGGGAAATTGCTGTTGACCGTCGGCGAACTCGATAAGAACGTCGACCCGGCGAGCACGATGCAAGTGGCGAACGCGCTGGTGAAAGCGAACAAGGATTTCGACCTGATCGTCGTACCGGGCGCGGGGCACGGCGCGGGTGAGTCGCCGTATGCTGCACGCCGACGCATGGATTTCTTCGTGCGGCACCTACACGGCGTCGAACCGCGTCGTTAACGCAGTTTCGCTAGTGCGGCGATGGCGGCCAATTGCACGGCGGGTTCGGTATCGGTCGTCCACGCTTCGAGGTTCTTGACGTAGTTCGCGTCGGCGTGGCCCATCTTGCTGAGCAACCCGATGCAGTGGCCTCGAACGACGCCAATCGAATCATTTTCAGCGGCGAACGCGAACAGTTCTTTTACGTCTTGTTGGGCGGCGGCTTTGCATTCGGCCAGTTTCGACGCGTTTATCATGCGGAACGATGGCCGGGGGTGCGACTGGATGTTCTTCACCATCTCGTTAATCATCGCTGCGAGTTGCTTGTCGGTCAATTCTGGCTCTTCGCTCACTTCCGGCACGACTGCAGCGATCGGCTCGGTGGTCGCAACGGGCGTGATGGCGGCCGCAGCTAGGGGGGGCGCTTCTGCACTCGGCAGTTCCGCTACGGCACGGCGTGCGACCGGAGTGCCGGCATTTGTAATGATTGATGGTGGTGGCAACACACCCACTCGCGGTTGCGGTTTC
>JAYSYI010000228.1:0-1858 GCA_043727665.1 Limnoglobus sp.
CGCATCCGTTTCCGAACTTGCGTTGCGACCGCACGGTCCACGTTCGTATTTCGGCGGTTGGCACAGTCGTGAAATATACCGTCGAATGCAACGCGATGACGATGATGATCGACGGCAACACGTTCCTGTCGGCAAGCGATACCGCAAACGTCAAAAGTATCCGCAGCGATTACGTGCCGGTTTACGCAAAGAAAAAAGCGACGTACCTCGCCGATGAACTCATCGCGTCTCTGGACGAGAAAGAGCTGAAGTTTCGGCTCGATAAACCAGTCGAGATCGAGTTCGAGGGCGATAATCACATTCGGCTTCGCTATCAGTTTCGTGCGGACATTTCACCACCGCCAGGGGTACGGGCGAAATTCCGCTTCGAAGACCTCAACTACGATGGCCAACCGGGGAAGATCGCGTTAACGTGCGATGCCGAACCCGGTTTGACGGTACACGATGTCGAAGAACCCGGCGGCCTACGCGGGAAATCGCAACTCGATCTGAAGCCCGGCGAAGAGCGTAAGCTCCGTACCGCCTCCGCGATTATTGAAGCACCCTCCACTGCAAAACCCGTTGCAATCGAAGTTCCCGCAACGATTGGCGAACCGGTCATTGTCAGAGCCGAGAATCCTGGGCTCGTTGCGGATTTGCTCGATCGCGGCCTGATGGGATTGTTCGATTCGAACTCCGGTGTCGGGGTGCTGTTGCTTGCGGCGTTCGTCTTCGGCATGGGCCACGCCTTCACGCCGGGGCACGGCAAGACGCTGGTGGCGGCGTACCTCGTCGGCGAGCGCGGTACGATGCGACACGCACTCGTTCTGGGCATCACGACGACACTCGCGCACACCGGTTCGGTGATCGGTGTCGCGTGCATCCTCTGGTGGTGCTACCGCGATGGCGTACCCGAAACGGCGCAGGGTTGGCTCCAGTTCGCGGGGGGAATGCTGATCCTGCTCGCGGGCATGTGGCTACTTTCGCGGCGGATCCGCGGCAAAGCCGATCACGTTCACTTCGGCGCGGGGCACCACCATCACGGCCCCGATTGCGATCACACGCACGATCCCGAACCACCGCCCAAATCGTTCGGCTGGCTGCGGGTGATTCTCCTCGGCCTCGGCGGCGGGCTGATCCCGTGCTGGGATGCGGTCATGCTGTTGTTCGTCGCGATCTCGGCGGGCCGCTTGGCGTTTGCGGTGCCGTTGCTCATCGCGTTTAGCCTCGGGCTGGCCGTCGTTTTGATGGCGCTCGGCGTCGGGGTCGTGATGGCGCATCGGGCCGGTGCGACGAAGTTCGCCGAACGGCGTTGGTTCCAACTGTTGCCGGTTTTCAGTGCGGCCCTACTCATGGTCATGGGGTTGTGGCTTGCGCGGGAGGGCGTACAACTCCTCGTCGCCGGTGCGACGGAACGCGACACACCCGCCCGTAAAGGCTGAAATCGTATGCACCTCGTCGAACTCTCGGCTCATCACGTCCGCATTCCTCTCCGCAAGCCGATCAAGCACGCCTCGCATTCCCGCACGGAGACCGACAACCTCGTCGTGCGTTGCGTCCTCGGCGATGGCACGATTGGTTACGGCGAAGGCGTGCCACGCGACTACGTCACCGGAGAGACGATCGACACCGCGATGTCGCTCGTTCAGCAAAGCGATCTGAAAAACCAACTGCAACCGGTGCAAAATTTTGGCGAAGCGATCGATCTCGCCGAACGATTTCGCTTGAACGATGTTCCCGGCGACGACCGGCGTTGCCAGGGCAATGCGGCCCGGTGTGCCGTGGAGTTGGCGATCCTCGATGCGTATGGCCGATGCTTCGGTGAACCGCTGATGCACGTCACGAAGCGGTTGGCACCGGAACTTTACGAGCCGAATGA
>JAYSYI010000229.1:0-5862 GCA_043727665.1 Limnoglobus sp.
TAAAGATCGCCACACATGGGATACGCAAGACACTTACGCGAAATCCGAAATTTCTGTCGCTAATCGTTTCGTTCCACCTCATCCGCAATCGTTTTGCTCGAATTGAGCATGAAACCGAGGGCGGAAGCACATGCGAAACTGGCGGCGCAGACGAAGAAGGCGGCGTTCCAGCCGTAATGGATCTTCACTTCGGTGAGCAAGATCGGCGAGAGTGCCGCACCAAGGTTGCCCCACATGTTGCCCCAACCGAGTGCCGCACCGACATTACTGCCGCCGACATCTTGAGCGAATGCCCACGTCGACGGATTGCTGAGATCGACGAACAACGCCATCACGCCAAGTGCGGCGACTGCGTGCCACGGGTCGATGACATTTGGCACCACCAGGCAGCAGAGGCTACAACCGATCAGCGCGAACCCGATCGGCCCCGAACGCCCCCAACGCGGGCCGAACCTGCGGAAGGCGTAATCGGTAATAATGCCGCCTGCAATCATGCCGATGCAGCCGGTAAACAGTGTGACCGATTGCATCTGCCCGACTTCTTCGTTCTTCACTTTGAACACTTCTGTCAAATACGTTGGCAGCAGCGTAACGAGCGTGGCCCAACCGACGTTCGTGCCAAATTGCACCCCGCCGAATAGCCACATGTTTCGGCTTCGCGCGAGTTGACCGATCTGCGACGCGAACGACCGCTTGACGACGATTTCTTTGATAACGGAATCGGGTCGATCCGTTACGACGTACCAGAAGATGGTAGCGACAGCGATGCCGCACAGGCCGTAAAAGAGGAAGACGCCACGCCAGTTAACACCCGACGGGGTGCCGACTGCGGAAGCCCCGAGCAGCACGGAACCGACGAGAAGCGCAGCCAACGACACCGTTAAATACGGGGCGACAGCAGCACCCAATCGACCGCCGAGCGCGACGACACTGCTGAACCGCCCACGTTCGGTTGGGGCCGCCCACGAACGCACCAGCCCCGCCGCCGCCGGGTACGCACCGGCTTCGGAAACTCCGAGCAATAATCGCACGGCCAACAAGCTGATGAACCCTTCGACGAAGCCCGTGAGTGCCGTAATGATCGACCAACCGAGGATGCACAACGCGAGGACTTTGCGCTGTCCGAAACGATCCGCGAGCGTACCGACGGGCACTTGAAAAATCGCATACGTAAGAAAGAACGCACCGAGCATTACGCCCTTTTCGCGAGCGGACAAGTTTAGGTCGGCCTGAATTGGAACGGCGAGCGTCGAGATGCAAACGCGATCGATGTACATCCAGAGCGCGGCCGCGAACGTGACACCGAGGATGGCGAAACGTCGCGGCGAAGGTTGCGAAATCATCGGAAGTCCTATCGAAGTTAGCATCTGTTCCAAAACTAAGCTGCTTTCCGCAACTGTTGTGGCACAAAGCTCGCGCAGGTATCGATGACGCGACGCTGTTGCGCTTCGGTGATTTCTGCGAACATCGGGAACGCCAGCACGGATCGTGCGGCATTTTCGCTGATGGGATAGTCGCCGACTTTGTAGCCGAGGTGTGCGATGCACTCTTGCAGGTGCAGTGGCAGTGGGTAATAAATTTCGCAGCCGATGCCGCTATCTTTGAGGTGTTTTACGAGTGCGTCGCGATGGCCACCGGATGCGCGGACGACGTACTGATTGAACGTGTGCGTGCATTCGGGTCGGGAAACGGGGCGACGCAAGAAGCCGCCAAGACCCGACTCTACGATGAGCCGATCGTATCGCTCCGCCGCCTGACGCCGCCCTTCGAGCCAGCCATCGACGTGGGGCAGTTTCACCCGCAACATCGCCGCTTGTAAGGTGTCGATTCGCGCGTTCCAGCCCATCATTTTGTGGTAATACTTCACCTCGCTGCCGTGGTTCCGCAGTGCGAGTAGTTTCTTGTAAATGTCCGCGCTTTCGGTGGTGACCATCCCCGCGTCGCCGAGTGTGCCGAGATTCTTGCTCGGGTAGAAACTGAAGCAGTTGACGACGCCGAGTGTGCCACAGCGTACGCCGCGATACTCGGCACCGAACGACTGCGCCGCATCTTCGATAATGTGCAAATCGTGCGTTTTTGCCAGGGTATTGATCGCGTCCATGTCCGCGCATTGGCCGAACAAGTGTACCGGCATGATCGCCTTGGTTCGCGGCGTGATTCGCTTCGCGATCTCCGCCGGGTCGATATTGTACGTCTCGGGATCGATGTCCGCAAACACCGGCGTGGCCCCCGTACGGCAGACCGAACCCATGGTGGCAAAAAACGTGAATGTCGGCAGAATCACTTCGTCGCCCGGCCCGATGTCCAACGCGTGCAGTGCGAGTAGCAAGGCATCGGTACCCGACGCGCAACCGACCGCGTATTTGGCCCCACAATATGCGGCAGCTTCTTTCTCGAAGGCGGCGACGTCTGGCCCGTTGATCGCCATTCCCGATGTCACGACACGCGCAATTGCGGCATCGATCTCCGGCTTGAGGGCGCGATACTGTGCGTTGATATCGCACAACGGGACGGGTGTATTGCTCGTGGACATGGCGCGGGTTCCTTCCGGCGGCGTGTGGTGTGCGTACTGCGTACGGTAAGAAACCGTAAGGTGTCAAGCCGGGTTCACCGCGAAACGGCTTCGACTTGCGAAGTTCGGATTTTCCGATCATAATCTGTCACGCCCGGAACGATTCTACCGCCGCGTAAGGAAAACGCATGGCTATTACGCTCTTAGACCAACCGAGATACGCCGAGATGGACCAATCGCACGAACTGCTGGAACTCGTCGACGCGATCGCCAACAATCCGAATCGACGAATCGAAGTGTTGCACAAATTACTCGGCGAAGCGGTCTGTCGCGGCATCGGCATCTATCCGATCCCACCCGGTTGGAAGCTCTCGGTGGTCATTCCCGTTTACAACGAAGAGCGTTGGCTCGGCGAAGTCATTCGCCGCGTGCAAGCGGTGCCGATGCCGAAGGAAATCATCCTCGTCAACGACATGAGTACGGACAGCACGCCCGCGATTTTGACGCAACTGGAGAAGCAGTTCGACAATATTCGCGTGTTCCACCAACCGGTGAACATGGGCAAAGGGGCGGCCCTCCGCGAGGGCTTCAAGCATTGCACGGGCGATGTGGTAATCGTGCAAGATGCCGACTGGGAATACGACCCGTCTGACTACCCGAAACTGATTCAGCCGATCCTCGATGGCCGCGCCGATGCGGTCTTCGGCTCGCGGTTCAGCGGCGAGTGCCATCGCGTGCTGTACTTCTGGCATTCGCTGGCCAACAAGGGCCTGACGATGCTTTCCAACATCTTCACGGACCTGAACCTCACCGACATGGAGACCTGTTACAAGGTCTTCCGGCGCGAAGTCATTCAGGGAATGAACTTGAAGTCCAACCGCTTCGGCTTCGAGCCAGAAGTGACGGCAAAAGTCGCCCGCAAAGTCAACGGCCAGTTCCAGTGGCGCGTGTTCGAAGTGCCAATCAGTTACTCCGGCCGCACCTACGCCGAAGGCAAAAAAATCGGCCTCAAAGACGCCTTCAACGCGCTCTGGTGCATCATCCGGTATAAATTCAAAGATTAGAACACGCATATGTCGAAATGAAGCTTAATGTTTTCCGTTCGATTCTTTAAGCGAGAACTTTACGCCGTCGCCGTGCAATGGCGATGGCAATTGTCGCGACTGCGGCGACTGCAAATGCGATCAGCGGCCGGCCGCCCAATTCGACTTCGACGCACTTGATGGATTCACTGGCGGCGTATTTGTCGGGTGATCGGAAACTGCAATTTTGTTTAGCCGCGCCGCGTAGGCTCTGCGCAGCGAAGCGCGGGGCGTTAACCCGTAGAGGACATCATCCGTATCGAAAAAAGCCCGATCCGAGTGGCTCATCGCCCTGTTCTCGGCGAATTATGGGTTCGTGGCCGCCGAACGATCTGTATCCAACATTGTGGGAGTCAACTCCGTTGAAACGCAGACTTGAGCACCAATCCACACGATTTCCCCGAATATGAGAGGGCGTTTAGCGACCGGTTTGCAGTTTCGCGACGAAACGCAAGAGGTCTGCGGGCAGCGGCATTTCCCAGTGCATCACCACTTCCGAAACGGGATGCACGAAGCCGAGTTCGGTGGCGTGAAGTGCGAGTCGCGGTGCGCCGTCGGGGTTAAGTACGGTCGTGCCGTTCATGTTTTTGATGTACACCTTCTCGCCACACACCGGGTGCCCTGCTTCCGAGAGGTGGATGCGAATCTGGTGCGTTCGCCCCGTTTCCAGTCGGCACGACAAGATCGTGTGCTTCGGCAACCGGGTTTGCACTTCAATGTGCGTGATCGCTTCTTTGCCAGTGGAATCGGCACTTCGCGTACTGCCACGGCGGCCATCGCCACGATCCCGCGTGAGGTACGAGCGGATCGTTCGCGGCATGAGCGTACCCGGAACAATCGCCAGATACCGGCGAACGATGGTGTGTTTGCGGAACTGCATACCGAGCACGCGCTCCGCCAACACCGTGCGTGCAAACACGAGCAAACCGCTCGTTTCCTTATCCAAACGATGCACGATTCGCAACGGCGGTAGCGTTTTCAACGAGCGATTCAGTCGCTTCGCGATGGCCGCATGGGCGAGATCGTACAGTGTCGGGTCGAGTTCGCGGCGTCGCTCGGACCATTCGAGTTCGGCCGGGTGACGAACGCTACTGATCCCCGTTGGCTTTTCGACAACGACCACGTGATCGTCGAGATGACGAATTACCAGCGTATCGGCAACCGCGTTCCGCGACGCACTGGCCGGCCGTATCAGCAACTCGATAATCTCGCCTTCGCGCACCCGTCGTGCGGCATCGGCACACACCGTGTCGCCGATTTTCACGCGGCGATTTTCGATCAGGGCCTTCACATCGCTCCACGATGGCTGGTGGACGTGCAGCCGCGAACGTAACACTTTCGCAAGCGTGTGTTCGGCTTCAGGGGCAATCACAGTAAACGGCGGTAGCACTAGCATTAATGCATAACGAACAGAATCAGGCCTTGCATGGCCAGTGGCTTGCCTCGATTCGTTGATACGCTACGAAAACACCGCATCGCGGCGAAACGGGGAATGCTGTACAATCTCACGTAAGGTAACTTCGGGGAAACGCACATGACGACGCTGACGCAACCGATGACGATGACCGACCTGCTGGCGATGCCCGACGATGGCAAACGACGTTGGATTATTGACGGCGAGTTGCGGGAGGAAGACATGACGCGACGAAATCGTTACCATTCGGTTTCGATGGCGAATGCTTCGACGTTTTTGAACAATTGGCGATACGCACAACCGCGACCATGGGGCAACGTCGTTTGCGGCGAAGCGTCGGTGCAGCTAAGTGCGGACGACGAAACCACGGGTTTCGGCGTCGATGTGGCGTACGTATCTTCTGACGTCATGGTGGCGCAAAGCAACGAGCATACGATCATTCACGGCTTGCCGACGCTGATCGTGGAAATCACTTCGCCGAGTACGGTTCTGGAAGACCTGCACGAAAAGATCGACACGTATCTCACGGCAGGGGTACGCCTCGTTTGGGTGATCGACCCGCACGATCGGACCGTCACGATCTATCAGCCCAACGACGAACCGACGTTCGCGAATGCCCGCCAAGAACTGACCGGTGGCGACGTGCTGCCCGGCTTCGCGGTGCTGGTTTCGCGATTATTCGAGTGAAAATTGCGGTGTGGCACCTGGAAAATGAAGATTGGGGGAAACGCAGATGACGACGCTGACGCAACCGATGACGATGACCGACCTGCTGGCGATGCCCGACGATGGCAAGCGGCGTTGGCTGATCGACGGCGAATTGCGGGAGGAAGACATGACGCGACGAAATCGTT
>JAYSYI010000230.1:0-1858 GCA_043727665.1 Limnoglobus sp.
TGCGATGCCAAAACGGTGACGTCGATCTTGATCTGGGATCGGTTGCGAGATCGTCCGCTCTGATTTTGCCTCTCATAATCGACCACACGCGCCTTTCTATGTTATTTGCGCGCACTTCTCGCGATGGTTGTGTGAGTTTGCGCCGTGCGCTGCGTAAAGCCTACGCGGCGTGGCTAAACCTTAACCTCGCCATTGTCTGCCGGTGATTTGCCAGTTGGGTTGTGCGAGTTTCTGGAGGGCTTCGGGGTAGGCTTCGCACTCGGCGGCGAATACTCGTTTTGCTAGCGTTTCGGAGGTGTCGTTGTCGTGTACGGGTACCGCGCGTTGCACGACGATTGGCCCCGTGTCGTAGGTGTCGTCGGCGAAGTGGACTGTGCAACCGCTGACTTTTGCGCCGTATGCCAACACGGCTTCGTGAACGTGATGGCCGTACATGCCTTTGCCGCCGAACGCGGGCAACAGCGACGGATGCACGTTTAATACTCGTTGGGCGTAATCCGCAGGAATGCGAATGAGATTGAGCCACCCAGCCAGGCAGACGAAATCGGGGTGATATTCGCGGATGGCCGCGAAAAGACGCTCCGAATGATTGCCACCCTTGCGTTCGATGATCTGTACGGGGATACCGGCACGTTGTGCGCGGGAAATGCCAAACGCAGCGGGGTTGCTGGCGATGACGCCGACGATTTTCGCGGTCAATCGGCCATCGGCAATGCGATCGATCAGGTTTTGGAGTGTCGTCCCGCCACCGGAAATACAGACAACCAAGCGCATATTTGACCCCAAAAAGCCGCATCGCCTGCCGGTATCGGTTTTACGCTGACGCGAGAGATTGCAGTTGTTCTTTCCGACTGTCCTAGAATGGTTTATCCTGAAAGGGAGCGAACTGCACCCTGAATCTTATGGCGGCACGGATGGACGGCATTTTCCCAGAATTGACCCGACGCTTCGAAGTGAGCAAACTTCTCGGCTATCTGAATTTCTCAGATGGCCGACCTGATCCGAAGTTTCGTCGCCTCGTCGCCGACGTGTTTGGATACCTGGGCGAATGCTCGGACCCAAACCCGTGGCAAACGGTTGCCGGTTGGCTCAAAGCATCGTTAGACGAACTCGAACGCATCGGTGCGGGTGCATTTCGCGATGTCTCGCAGGCTCGTGCCGTTCTGATTGCCGCCTGCGAATTCGTACCGCTCGCGTATCGCGCTCACCATGTGGATTTGCTCGCCCATCAGCCCGATTCGATGTTGTACGTTGCATTTTTCCTGACGCGAAGTATCGAAGCGGTGTTGCGGGAACGTGCCAAAAGCCCCGCGGATACTCCCGAGAAACTGGCACAGGCTTCGATTTCGACGCTCAACGATTACGTCGGGTATCGCCCGATCGCGCTACTGGAAACCCGTGCGCAGACTGAGTTTTATCCGCACGAAAAAGTCTGCCCGATCCCGATGTACTTTGCCGGGGTTGGCGTGGCACCGGGGCGTTACTCGGACTTGATCCGCGTTGCGCTCGATTTGCTAGTCACCACCGACGCAAACTTCCACGATGAAGCTGGTTTCGACCCGGCGCGGCTCGACGAACTCGGGATCGATCCCCGTGCGGTCGATCACTTTCACCCCGTTTCCAAGCGACCGAACCTGCTTTTCGGCGAATGGGATCCGCACCGGATCGACAATCGCGGCAACTATCGCCGGTTCGTGCTTCGGCAAACGACACTCGACGCGCTGATGCTCTGGATCGATGGCGGGCGGGCGATTGGGCAAACGACCACTTCGCCTTATGCCGAGCGATTATTCGAGTCGGCGGCTGTGCTTGCGGGTACGATCCTCATGGGTGCGGGTGTCTGCGGTTCGGGGCCGAC
>JAYSYI010000231.1:0-5858 GCA_043727665.1 Limnoglobus sp.
TTACGGCATGTACGATTTGTTCGGCCGTAACGGCTTACCCGTCGATGGCGGCCCGGCCAAGAAAGTCGGCAAGCAGCACGACTGGAACGACATCGAAATTCTCGCCCAAGGCAACCGCGTTCGCGTCGCAATCAACGGCACCGCCGTCGTCGATTGGCGCGACCCAAAGCCCGAGACGATCCACGCCGCCCCCATCGGCCTGCAACTCCACTCGAACAATGTCAAGCAAGAGATTCTCTTCAAGGGTCTGACGATCGAAACCTTCCCGAAGGAAGATAAATTGCTGTCGGTGAAGTAGTTTCTGCGAGGGATGCGCTTGCGTTTGTTGCCAATTCTGGTAGCCGCAGGTCTTTAGCCTGCGTACTTCCACCGGCAATGGCTGAGGGTCGTGGTGAGTCTTCGAAACACGACGGTTCGTTCGCGTGGAATGACCGTCGTGGCTAATCGCGTCGCGTCTCGAAGACTCGCCACGACTGGTTTTCAAGGGTATTTGCCCCCGCGCAGGCTAAAGACCTGCGGCTACCCGAGAATACAAGTCTCACTCCGGTGCGTAGACCGTTCGACCGCCATCGACCGCCAGAAATGCACCCGTAATGAAGTCGTTATCGACGAACGAAAGGACCGCCAGCGCGATGTGCTCTGGTGTTCCTTCTCGCTTCACAAGCGTAGCCTGAATCGTCGCTTGCTTGTCCGCGTCCGACATATCTGGCGGCAACATGACCGGCCCCGGCAAGATTGCATTCACGCGCACATTCGGGTTTCGGCTACCGAGTTCCACTGCCATACTCCGCGTGATCGCACTCACCGCCCCCTTGCTCGGAAAGTATGCCGCGTAGTTTAAGTACGGCCGCACTTCCGCCCAGTCGCCGATGTTCACGATCGCCCCGCCTTCGGGTTGACCAACCATCAACAGCCCGACTTGCTGACAGCACAGGAACGTGCCGAGCGCGTTGGTATCGAAGTGCATTCGCACATCGGCGGCGGTGACTTTTTCGAGCGGTTTGCTCTCCCATACGGCGGCCGAATTCACGAGAACATTGACGCGGCCAAAGCGTGCGATGACGCCGAGGACCATCGCGGCGACTTCGTCTTCATTCGCCAAATCCGCCTGAAATGCCGCGACTTCGACATTGTGCAACTTCAACGTGGCGACAGTTTCGTCGGCCTCCGCTTTCGACGTGCGATAGTGAATCGCAATCGCATATCCGCGTTTGGCGAGTGCCTCCGCCACGACCGCCCCGACCCGCTTCTTGCCACTCCCCGTAACGAGCGCTACACGCTTTTGCGACATACCAGAATCCTCCAATGAACCGCGAAGTTTGTCTATGGGAAGGATAGTCGGGCAGTCCCGTCCGCTCGGACTTACGCCAAACATTTTCAATCGCAATTCGATACCCTGCTGCCCAGATGGGGTTTATCTTACATATCAGCGTTTTGCGGTCCGAGATTTTACCCGAGCATGACGTCTCACACAGGAACGTGAACTGTTTGTGAGAAATTATATAATTCGCTTGATTAACACCCAACGGCGCTGGTATGTTACCTCTGCGGTTGAAGTCATGAGCGCTTCCGCATCTTCTTTCTTTTTTTAATTCAGAGGTGTCAGATGAAGTTCCTTACCCCGCGCCACTCGGTGCGCAAGGCATTCACGTTGATCGAGCTCCTCGTTGTGATTGCGATTATCGCGATCCTCATCGGCTTGCTGTTACCCGCTGTGCAAAAGGTTCGCGAGGCCGCCGCTCGTTCGCAGTGTACGAACAACCTCAAGCAAATCGGCCTGGCCCTGCACGGCTACCACGACGTCAACAACAAAATGCCCGTCGGCTGCGAACCCGATAAAAACAGTAGCGGTGCTGTGACGAACTCGTGGGGTAGTTCGTGGAAGGTGTACATCCTGCCGTACATCGAGCAAGGCAACATCTTCGCCCAATGGCAGTTCACTGGTTCGAGCGGTTACTCGAATGCCGGAAATCTGCAATATATCGATCGCGTCACCATCAAAACTTACCGCTGCCCATCGACGATTCTCCCCGATTTTTATGCGAACTCGTACAACGCGGGCAAGTTTGAGATGTACACCTCATACACCGGTGTTTCCGGTAGTTTCACCGACAGTTCGATTTCGGCCGGTGGGGCCGGTATCGTCAGCGGCGGCGGTATGCTTTACCCGAACAGCAAAGTCACAATGGTCGGGGTAACCGATGGTTTGAGCAACACAATGCTCGTCGCCGAACAAAGCGATCACCTTCGCGATGCAAACAATCAGCCAATTACCGGCAGTTTCGGGGCGATCACTAGCCAAGGCCCACACGGTTGGACAATGGGGGCTAACGGCGACAACCGCGAGCCACCGAGCTATCAACCAGGTGGCGATAACCGCGAGTTCAACTGTACCACGACCCGGTTTATGATCAACCAACGTGGCTTAACAAACAGTTGCAGCACGGGCACATGCGACAACACGGGGTCGAATATCCCATACTCGTCGAGCCACACGGGTGGGATTATCGCACTGCTCGGCGATGGATCGGTGCGGTTCCTGTCCTCGTCGACCCCACTGTTGACGCTCCAATATCTGTCGACTCGTTCCGGTGGAGAAACGTTCTCGATCGACTAATCGAATCCCCGTCGTCCACTTGATCGGCCCCGCGAATTTCGTGGGGCCGATTTCATAGCTAAATCCTCTTTGCGAAGGACTTCTACCATGCTTCGAACGATTTTGCAACTCGGCTTCGTCGTCGTCATCATCACCTCGCTCGGCTGCGGCGGCGGCGGATCCGGACCGAAAGCCGGTAAACTCATCGCCGTGAAAGGGACCGTGAATCTCGATAACAAACCGATGGTCGAGGGGGAAATCATGTTCGTACTTGCAGGCCAGGCTCCGACGATCATCGCGGTGAAAGACGGCGCGTACACCGGCGAAGCTTATATAGGCAACAACAAAATCGAAATCCGCGCCTTCAAAGTCGGTCCCGCAATGACGACCGATCCGACCAATACCCCTACGAAAACGAACACCATTCCGGATCGATATAACGTTTCTAGCAAGAACACCGCCGAAGTCGCAGCCTCCGGCGCGAACGAATTCAAATTTGATGTCGCTTCGAAGTAGCGACCGTTTCGACTCGCCTTTCGCCCCACCTGCGCCTAGACTGTGCCTGTCCAAGTCTGGTGTTGGTGGGCATTCGCCCGTTCTCTCTCCTCGTTGCGAAAGGTGTTTCCCATGTTCCGTCGTCTGTTTTTAACTGCCGTCGCCGTTGTCGTTGCGGGTGTTGGTTTCGCGGTCGCAGCCGATGCGATTACCGTCGAACTCAAGGATTTCAAGCTCAAATCCGATTACGCAAACAACGAAGAGGGCGTCACGCTCAACGAAGCGGACGGCAAAATCCAGTTCTACAGCAACGGCACCGCCATCGCAACGGTCAAGGTTACTGAAGCTGGCGAGTACGACATCCTCATCGAAGCCTCGTGCGATGCCGCCGAAAAGAAGAACGCGACGATGACAGTCAAAGTCGACGACATCGTCGTGAAGGAAAACCTCGAACTCTCGACAGTCGATGCGAAGACTTATACCTTCACAACGAAACTCAAGAAGGGCGATGTGAAATTGAGCATCGCCTTCACGAACGACGTGTACAAGGAAAACGAATTCGACCGCAACATGTACGTTCACAAAGTGAAAATTGACCCGAAGAAGTAACCCCACTTTCGAGCCGATACGCCAGGGTGAGTCACTGGCGTTCCACTGCAGCCAGAATTAGCAAGATACGGACACTGCGACGCAGGTTTTGAATCATCCCGAAGCTTGAAATCAAACCTAACGCGGTCAAACTCGAATCCGAGATTAGCGATGTCGACTGTGACCAATGCTCCTTGTTCGGCAATGTTCAAAGCCAGGTTTCAGCTTGCTGAAAAGGACCACCAAAAGTGGTTCCGGCGTTGATCGCGACCGCCGAAATCGGACGTAAGTCGTTACTGGGTTAGGTTGGTTCCGAAATTCGGGTATGAGTCCACGATTGGGGGGTGGGAAGTGGCTGGAGTCATTCTGCTACCCTTCGCTCTCATTCGGTTACTTCTCGTCTTTGGGTAGCTTCGTTGTGTCGACGCCAGCGGTGACTTCGCTCGAATCGTCGGCGAATTTTGCGATCAGGTCGGCGGGTTTTACGACGAGCAACTTCATGTTCAGTGCGCCGTTGGGGAACTTGACGCGTGTGCTGCGACCGGGGTCTTTGGCGAACGCGAGCCATTGATCGGCGTCGAGGTCGGTCGGCGGGGTGGCGTCGGCGGCGGCGTGGCGCAGTTCCAAAAGGGTGCCGCGTTCGTAGTTGCCGTAAACGTTCGCGGCGAGGCTCTGCCACGACAGAAACGCCTTCGGTTCAGCGAGCGGATCGGCTTCCTTAATCACGATCAGTGGCGTCGGCATTCGTCGCCGTTCGGAAGGCGCGAACAACGATCGCTCGGCTTCGACCGACAGGAACGTCGGCGGCCCCGCATTCGCCCGCCCGGCCTGAATGTCGAACAGCGCCCCGCTCAGGATCGTCGTCGCTTGCTTCCACTTGATGATCGCTTTCGGGGGCGGCAGGTTCGATTCCTTCGCGGCAGGGTCGACCCACAAGAACGAGCCATCGAGAACGAACGCCGATTGTTCAATCGTAAGGTCGAATGGGCGTGCCGATTTTGCCCATACCGCACGTCCGTGGCCGCGGACCAACGTGTTCAGGAACAGTACCTTCGGCCCATCGACGGGGTCGTCCGAGTTCATCCGCATCTCGCGGCTCGGGTCGGGGAAGGCGACCACCGTGGGGGTGTCGTCGTCGCGCTCATCGTCCTTCTTTTCCAGCGTAATCAGGCAATCTTTGAAGCTGCATTCGCGGCCACCGGCGATGGTGACAACCGACTGTCGTTGCGAAAGCTGGATCCGCAAACCGGAGAATGTCAGTTCGCCTTCGACGTGCGGGAACATGCTGGCATCGCGGAATCGCGGTGTGCCTTCGGGGACGAGCACCGGGGTGAAATTCGGGTACGGTTTGATCGTCGCCTTGAGCTTCTTTTCGGGTAACGGCGGTACTGGCACACGCCCGTTCACGGCGACCAGCAGCGTGTCGCCGGGCTTCAGGTTCGACCATGCCGTTTCAAATGCGGGGTAGATCCGGTTCGCGGCATCTTCGGATTCGGCTTCGGGGAAGACGATCAACTCGTTGGCCTTGGCGACCACGGCGAGTTGCGCGCGCGGTGGCGGCCACGATGGCACGCCATCGGCCACTTTGTAGATCATGTCGTTGAGCGTCGGCCCGAGAATCGCCTTCGCGCCGAGGACGTGAATCGGCGGCAGCATCCCGAGTTTTCGATCCGTGAGGATGTTCAACTTGAAGGCGTTCCACGGCTCGTCACCCGCCAGTAATCGGCGCGGATCGGCGGCCACCCACGGCGAACGCACGAGCAATATCGGCTTGGTGTCGCCGGTCGGCGTCGTCACAGCGAAGTAGCCGTTCGGCTGGCCACCTTCGAGCGGGCCGAACCGCACCAGTGGCACGACATCGGCCGCGTGCAACACCGCGGACAACCCGCGGTTCGACGCACCCGGCGGCATCGCTTCCGCAAACGCGCAGGCACTCGCGGTCACTTTCGCGTTCGCCAGGGAATCAGCTTCAATCGCGACGCCGCCACGATCCAGCATGAACGTGCATTGCTGTAATTTCAGTTCGCCCGGCGGGTCGTCGCTCTCGCCGAGCAGGTGAATCGCCGCCGTGTGTGGGGCGAATCCGACTTCGCGCACATCGACTTTCGTGCGTGCCGGAACTTCGATGGCGATGCTTTGCGTGCCGAGATCGAAGAACGCGTGGCGCACCGAAAGTTCG
>JAYSYI010000232.1:0-5841 GCA_043727665.1 Limnoglobus sp.
ATCGGCACGATTCCGGCTTTCCCAAGTCGAGCGAGCTTGAAAGCGGGCGAGGCGGACCAGAACCAAAACTGGCGATTCATCTTGAATGAGTCGGTGAACTCGACGCGCACGATGCTTCTGCACACGGCCAAAACGCAGTCGATGCAGGTCATCATGGTAACGAGCGCGATGCAGGGCGAAGGCAAAACGTCGCTTTCGAGCCAACTCGCAACGAGTATGGCGACGGCTGGACTTCGCACGCTGATCCTCGATTGCGACCTGCGTAACCCGTCGATGCACCGCTTGTTCGACGTGCCCCTAACGCCAGGCTGTTCGGAAATTCTACTGTCGGAAATTGACGTGAGCGACGCGGTGCAACCGACGACGGTGCCAAACCTCTGGCTGATTGCAGCGGGGCAATGTTCGAACCGCGTCGTGGCAGCGCTCGCACAAGGCCACCCGCTCGAAACGCTGTTCAACCGGCTTCGCGGCCAGTTCGACTTCATCGTCGTCGATTCGTGCCCCGTGCTACCGGTGGCTGATGCACTGCTGATCGGTCAGCACGTCGATGGCGTGTTGATCTCGGTGCTGCAAGACATTAGCCAACTGCCGAAGGTTCTGAATGCCTCCGAGCGACTGAGCCAATTGAACATTCCGCTACTCGGTGCGGTAGTCAACGGCGTCAAGACCGACATTCACGCGTACGGCTACAACTACGTGAAACAGTTACCGGCATAACGATTCCGTTCCGAGAGGGTTCGTTTATGAAGTTCGTAGCTGTGGCGTTTGCCGCAATCGTCTTGATCTCTGCCGGGGTGTTTCAAGCCTCGCAGTCGTGGGGAAAAGCCGATGCGGCTATCGCCGAAGTCGTTCAAGCCAAGCTCAGCGCAATCCCGCTTACCGGGAAAGACTGGGCAGGCGAGGACGTCGAATACGATGCGAAACAACTGAAGCAAACGCAGGCGGTCGCGCACATCCATCGCGTGTACCGTAACGCGACTTCGGGTGAGGCGATCTCGGTACTCATACTCGCAGGCGATTCGCGGGAGATCGGGGCACACGACCCCGAACGCTGCTATGACGGAGCGGGGTATCGTCCGGTTGGCCAACGACTGCGGCGAGAGATGCTCGACCCGACGACCGCGAAGGAATCGAGTTACTGGTCGGCCCGCTTCGACACGGATACGTTCCCAGCCGTGTCGCTGCAAGTGAATTGGGCTTGGACGCTCGATGGTGTTTGGGTAGCAGCCGAAGAAGCCCGCACCGAGTTCGTCGGGCAACCGATCCTCTACAAGATGTACGCCACGCGGCGGCTCGTCGCACTAGACAATGCTCAGAAGACGAACGATACGACAGAGCAGTTTTTCACAGAGTTTTTGCCTGCGGTTCGAAAAGCGATTACAGGCAAGTAAGTTCCGATGCAGAGACGGTCCGGTTCGCCCCCAATGATACGCACCCTTGAGGCCACGTGGCAATGTCCCAAAATAGCACAAGTACATCGGATGTTCCGATACTGCCGAAAACGTGCCGCACGTTGTGGCCGGAAATCGATAGTCTTCCAGCTCATTTCGCGGTGGATATCGTGCCCGATAATTCGTGGTACGCGGCATCGAAGTCCGTTCTCGATTACTTAATCGCCGTCGCCATATTGCCGTTCGCTTTGCTACTAATTGGCTTCGCGTACGCCCTCGTTCGCTTGTCGTCCGCTGGCCCCGGTTTCTACAACCAAACACGGCTCGGGCGCGGTGGCAAGCCGTACAAGATTTTGAAGCTTCGAACGATGACTTACAACGTCGAAAAAATCAGTGGCGGGCCAGCATGGTCGCAGAAGAACGACACGCGTATCACGCGAATCGGGAACCTGTTACGCAAGACGCACCTCGACGAACTGCCGCAGATATTTAACGTGCTAATGGGCGACATGAGCCTCGTCGGGCCGCGACCGGAACGCCCCGAGATGATCGATCTCAAGAAGCTAAACGACGAAGTCCCCGGCTACCCACACCGCTTGCTCGTGAAGCCGGGCGTGACAGGATTATCGCAGATCCAACTGCCCGCCGATTCGGACCTCCTCAGCGTGCGTCGCAAGGTCGTTTACGATCTGTATTACATCGAAAATTCGAGCTTCTGGTTCGATATGCGGATCATCGTCGCCACGCTCATGAAGGCTGCCGGTTGTGGCCCCACCTGGCTCCGCAGGCTGTTTTTATTGCCGCGTCGCGACGCCGTCGGCGAGGTGTTCCTCCGCCATGTGACGACGCCACATGCCAAAGCCGTCACGTCGCTGTTGCCAGCGTAACTTCCCGTTTCCAGCGATTGCAGCCAGTCTCACCCACTGGCCAGAGAGAGCTATGTCTTCGCGCGTACTTTACATCACGCACCGCGTTCCTTTTCCGCCCGACAAAGGCGACCGGATACGCAATTTCCACCTGCTGCGGCAACTCGCACGTCACCACACTGTCGATCTCGCTTGCCTTGCCGACGAGCCGGTCAGCGAAGATACGCGTACGACACTCGGTGAACTTTGCGATCGCGTATCGATTGTTCCCGTGAGCCGATTTGGTCGACTCGCACAGGCGGGGCGATCTCTGGTATGTGGTCGGAGTTTATCCGAAGGCGCGTTTTGGTCGTCCGAACTGCAACGCATCGTCCAAGGCTGGCACCGCGAGCAACCGTTCGGTGCGGCGATCATTTCCGCATCGAGCCTCGTGCCGTATCTGCGCACGCCGACGTTCGCCAAAGTGCCCGCGTTTGTCGATGTCGTCGATCTCGATAGCCAGAAATGGTGCGATTTCGCCGCCACGGCCCGTTGGCCGAAGTCGTGGCTGTATCGCTGGGAAGGCGCACGAGTCCGAAGCGTTGAGGCGGACTTGCCGAAGTGGGCCGAGGCCGCCACGCTCGTCAGCCGTGCGGAAGCGGACATGTTCGACCTCGTTGCCGGTGCCGGTTCCGCCACGGTTGCCACGAACGGCGTCGACCTCGAATATTTTCAACCGAGCGATGTGCCGACGCAACGTGCGTGTGCGTTTGTCGGTGCGCTCGACTATCTGCCGAACGTCGATGCCGCGATCTGGTTTGCGGACGAAATTTGGCCGCAGTTGCGTGCGAGACACCCCGATGCGGAGTATTGGCTGATCGGTCGCAAACCGACGGCGGCCGTGCAAGCCCTCGCCGCGCGGCCTGGCATTCGGCTTATCGGTCAGGTGCCCGACGTCCGCCCGCACCTCGCCGCCGCCGCCGTTGCAATCGTGCCAATGCGACTTTCGCGCGGCCTGCAAAACAAGGTGCTCGAAGCGCTTTCGATGGCGAAAGCCACCGTCGTCGCTCCCCCGGCGCTCGCCGCACTCAAAACTGTTCCGGGTACGCATTTGCTGTCTGCCGAAACGGCCCACGAGTGGGTCGAAGCCGTTTCTGGCTTGTTCGACAACCCCGCACGGCGACGCGAACTCGGGCTTGCCGGGCGGCAGTTCGTCGAAGAACACCACCACTGGGAAACTTGCCTGCGACCGTTGACGGATCGCATTCAAGCCGCCGCAAACCCGTCCCGTACACTCGCTTTAGCCAACTGAGATTTCGACCGATGACATCGACGCGGCAAGTATCGAACACGCCACGAGTGCGAACCGGACGATTGGCTGCGCCGCCGGTCGTTTTCGATACGCGCGTCGTCACCGGTTCCGGTGGCGGCCCCGACAAAACCATTCTGAATTCGCCGCGATTCCTCGAACCACTCGGCTACAAAATGCTGTGCGGCTACCTCTACCCGCCCGGCGATCCGGGGTACGAGGACATCGTCACGAAGGCAGAGAAATACGGCGCGCCGCTGATCTCGATCCCGGATCGCGGGCCGTGGGACTGGAAAGTCGTTCGCGGTTTACTCAATGTTTGCAAGCGGGAAAACGTCGCGATCTGGCATGGCCACGATTACAAAACCAACGCGCTCGGTCTGTTGCTCAATCGCTTCTGGAAGATGCGGCTCGTCACCACCGTTCACGGTTGGGTTCACCAAACCGCCCGCACGCCGTTGTACTACCGCATCGATAAATTCTGCCTGCCGCGATACGAGAAAGTCATCTGCGTTTCGGAAGATCTCTACCGCGAATGCCGGAGTATCGGCGTCTCGGCCTCGAAGTGTGTATTGCTCGAAAACGCGATCGATGCCGACGACTACCGCCGTGCGCTGACGACTGCGGAAGCCAAAACGAAACTCGGGCTGCCCGTCGATTCCTTCGTCATCGGTGCCGTCGGCCGCCTCGCCGAAGAAAAAGCATTCGACGTGCTGATCCGTTCGGTTCACACTTTGCGACAAAGTGGCCGAGATGTGCGGCTGGTGATCGTCGGCGAAGGTGGCGACCGTAAGCGACTCGAAGCGCTCGCCGATGAACTCCACGTGCGGCCATACATCGTGCTGGCCGGCTGGCAGTCCGATGTCCGAACGTACTACGAAGCGATGGATGTCTTCGCGCTCAGCAGCTTACGCGAAGGCTTGCCGAACGTGCTCCTCGAAGCGATGGCGCTCGAAGTGCCATCGGTGGCGACGCGGATCAACGGCATCCCGCGAGTCATCGATAGTGGCAGCAATGGCACGCTGGTTGCACCGGGTGATCTGCCCGGAATGACGGCCGCATTACTCGAACTCGCATTACGCCCCGACTTGCGAGAACAGTACCGCGTCGCCGGTCGGCGGTCGATCGAGTCGCGGTTCAGCTTCCCGGCTCGGATGGAAAAACTCTCGGCAATTTACGACCGGATGCTCAGCCGCTCGTGTTCGTAAGGAAGACGATCATGCGTTGCGTTGTTACGGGTGCGGCGGGGTTCATCGGCTCGCATCTCTGCGAAGAGTTGTTGCGGCGCGGGCACACCGTCGTCGGCGTCGATTGCTTCACGCCGTACTATTCCCCTGTGCTGAAGTCGCACAATCAGGCGGTGGTGCTCGCACACCCGCGGTATCACTTTTCCTCGGCGGACTTACGTACCGATCCGCTCGATGCCATCGTCGAAGAAGCCGACGTGGTGTTCCACGTGGCCGCACTTCCCGGAATGCAAAAAAGCTGGACCGATTTCGACAGTTACTGGACGTGCAACGTGCAGGCCACGCAACGGTTACTCGAAGCCGTTCGGCGTGCATCGGGGCAACTACGTCGCTTCGTGTTCGCTTCGACTTCAAGCGTTTACGGCAAACTCGCGCTCGGTAACGAATCGTCGCAGCCGCGGCCAATCTCGCCGTACGGTGTCACGAAACTTGCGGCGGAACATCTCGCGCAAGCCTACGCCGAGGCGTTCGGTATCCCGCTCGTGACGCTCCGTTACTTCAGCGTATATGGGCCACGCCAACGCCCGGATATGGCCTACAGCACGTTCATTCGCGCGATCCTGCGCGGCGAGCAAATCGAAATCTTCGGCGATGGCCAACAGGTTCGTGGCAATACGTACATCGGCGATTGCATCGACGCGACGATTGCCGCAATCGATGCCCCCATCGGTGAAACTTACAACGTTGGCGGTGGCGAATCGGCCACGGTGCTCGAAGTGATCCGTAAACTCGAATTGCTCTCCGGACGTACGGTCGAAGTCGTTCACAAACCGGCACTCCTCGGCGATCAGCGTCAGACGTTCGCGGAGTCGCAGAAAATCCGCAGCCACATCGGCTGGCAGCCGAAAACGCGGCTCGATGCGGGCCTCGCGCGGCAATGGCAGTGGCAAGCGGCGATGGATGCCGAATTCTCCGAAACGAGCACGACAATCGTCTGTATGCCGACCGTTGGCACGCACCCGATTTCCGTCCTATCTTGATGCAGATGAACCATCAACACGCCCGTGGGAACACGATGATTCGCCTGCATAGCCCACATGCCGAAGCCG
>JAYSYI010000233.1:0-5840 GCA_043727665.1 Limnoglobus sp.
AACGCGAGCAGCGTGTTCGCCTTTGGATTGCGCACGAACATGCCGAACACGAACAGCAGACACGCCAGCGCCAACATCGCCATTTCGGGGACGACGAGCGTAATCGAGCCGGTCAGGGCGTCCGTCAGGTTGGTGTCAGCCAGCGGGTTCACAGCGTACTCGGGGTCAAGTGTCGGGATCGTCAGTAGTAACCGAAGTCGTGAGAATTACTCGTAAGCGCGTTGCCGTTCGGATTCGACTGCGTCTGCGGGGTTCACTGCGGTCGGGTCGAGTCGCAATCGGGCGCGATTCGCAAGTTGACTGACGCGGTTGACATCCGTCTCGATGACATCGAGCAACGGTTGCGGATACAGGCCGAGCGTTAGGCACAGCGCGGCCATGAATGCGACCGGTACGAGTTCGCGGCCACCGATGTCGCCGGGCGGGACGGTGACGGCTTCGAGGCGAGCCGGTTCTTGCAGTGGGCCGAAGAAAACGCGACGCAACATCGTGAAGATATACCACGACGACAGCAGAATGCCGACCGCCGAGACGATGGCCAAACTGTAGCCGACGAGCTTGAGATTTCGCGTGTCGAACAATCCCGCGAGCATCAGCATTTCGCTTACGAAGTTATTGAGGCCCGGCATCCCAACGCCCGCCAAGCAGATGACGATCGTGAAGAACGTATAGCGCGGATACTTACCCCACAGCCCGCCGTACTGCGTGGCGTCGAGTGTGCGATAGCGTTGCGAGAGGAACACGAGCAAGGCAAACATCGCGCCCGCCGACAGGCCGTGATTGACCATGTGTAAGACCGATCCCGACAGAGCTTCACGGTTCATTGCGAACAAGCCGATGACGAGGAAACCGAGGTGCGACACGCTACTGTAAGCGGCAAGGAGTTTCAAATCGCGTTGGGCATACGCACAGAATGCCGCGTAAACGATGCCGATGGCCCCGAGTGTGCCCATAACGGGCAACCCGTACACGACGGCGGCTTCGGGCACGATCGGGATCACGATCCGCAAGATGCCGTACGTGCCGAGTTTCGCCAGCACCGCCGTCAGCAGCATCGTTATGGGCAGTGGCGCTTCGGAATACGCGGCGGGCAGCCACGTGTGGAACGGCACGATCGGTATCTTCACCGCTAGCCCGGCCATGAGCGCGAAGAACAACCAGGCGATCATCGTGCGGCGCGTTGCCAGGGTCGCGCGGGCATCGTCGAGTTCTTTCTGCCGGTCGGCAACCGCGTTCTTGCCGGCGACACTCACGCGCTGGATCGCGGACTTCACCGCTTCTTCGTGTGCGGTGTCCCACATGTAGGCGTTCTTAATCAGTTGCGGAATCGAAAACGTAATCGGCCCCGGCGTCGGCAACCGGTGCGGGCCGAGCGGGTTCATCGGGTTCGTTGCTTCTTGCGTCGGTGCGTTGTACATCGGCTTGCCGCTATCGGGGTTCAACGGCATCGGGTTCGCCAACACCACCCCGATAATGCCGACGAGCGTGAATAGGCTGCCGAACAAGGTGTAAAGGAAGAACTTGCGTGCAGCATCGCGCCGCGCGCCGCCAATGCCCCAGAAGCCGATTAGGAAGAACACTGGCACCAGCGTCAGTTCGAAGAACAGGTAAAACAGCACGATGTCGAACGACACGAACGCACCGATCACGGCGGTTTGCAGCACGAACAACCAGGCGTAATATGCGCCGGCACGGTCAGTGATCGAACTCCACGACACCAGCACCGCGAAGAAAAACATCAGGCTCGTCAAAGCGACCATCACGAGGTTCAGCCCATCGAGGCCGATGAAGAACTGGATCGCGGGCGGCGCACTGCGATAGTCGTTGACCGCGTTCGGCGGCGCGAGCATGAGCAAGTTCCACGAAGTCCGGTGATCGTTCGTGCCCGCCATACCGGACACCCCCGTATCGCCGGGCACGCACTGCGGCTCGAACGTGAGGCTGGAGTGTTTATCGAACCCCATATAGCCCGTGTTCAGAACGACGAGCGATGCCGTGATGAGCAAGTGGAGTACCGAGCCGTAAACCGCCACGGCGCGCGCGGCCCTCGGGGCACACCACCGCACCGCCAGTGCCACCAATAACGGGGCAAACAGCACGGTGAGTAACAGATAAACGAGCAGATTGTTCAGTGGCATGGTGGTCCGCAGCGTCAGCGGGAAACTTTGAAAACGACAAACGACACGAACACGGCCAGCCCTAGGATCATACCGAGAGCGTAAAACTGGACGAGGCCATTTTGTAGCGGTCGGAGTGCCGCCGCCATCAATCGCGGCAGGAAACTCACGAGCCGCGCCAGCGAATCGAGGAAGCCATCGAACTGGCGGCTCCCGTTTGCTAGCAACTCCGCGGGCTTCACGACCGCACCGTAGTAAACCTCGTCGACGTACATTTTATTTTGCGACATCGCATGGATCGGACGCAACGGAGATGGCACTTCGGCGAGTTTCCCGGAGCGGAACAACACGAACGCCACCGCGATGCCGAACAGCGACACACCCGTGCCCGCCGCCGCAATCGTGAAGTTCAAGTGCGGGTGCTCGGTAGGGGCCAAGTTCGTGCGATTCGAGTAGGCTTCGTTCGCAGAATGCAGCCCCGGCGTGCGAGCGAGGAACCCGCTGAAGCCGTGCGTCAGCGGCTCGACCGCCAGCCCGGCGAACACCGCACCGATCGCGAGAACGATCAGCGGGATCGTCATGCCGCGTGGCGACTCGTGCGCGTGGTGCCCCGCTTCGGGCGGGATCAGGGTTTCGCCCCAGAATGTCAGGAAGTACGCCCGGAACGTGTAATACGCCGTCATTCCCGCCGTCAGAAGCGAGAGCACGAACACGGTGAAATAGACCATCTGATACCGCAACGCATGGTGCCCCGCGTGATCGAGCACGTCGAGAATCTGATCCTTGCTCCAGAACCCCGCGAATATCGGTAGACCCGCGAGTGCGGCACACCCGCACAGAAACGTAATGTGCGTGATCGGCATCACGCGACGCAGCCCGCCAAACTTCCGCATGTCGATGACATTCCCCATCGCGTGCATCACCGAGCCGGAGCCGAGGAACAATAGCGCTTTGAAGAACGCGTGCGTGAACAAGTGGAAGATCGCCGCCGTCACCGCGAGGCTCGGCGTCACGACACCCGACGTACCGAGCGCCATGAACATGAAGCCGAGTTGGCTGACGGTCGAATACGCGAGTACCCGCTTCAGGTCGGTTTGCGTGAGCGCGATGAACGCAGCAAGGAACGCGGTCAGCCCGCCTGTCACGCAGACGATCATCTGCACCGATGGCGCGAGCACGAACAACGGCGCACACCGTGCGAGCAAGTACACTCCGGCGGTCACCATCGTTGCCGCGTGGATCAGTGCCGATACCGGCGTCGGGCCTTCCATCGCGTCGGGCAGCCAGACGTAGAGAGGAAGCTGTGCGGACTTCCCGACCGCGCCGCAGAACAACAGCAAGCAGGCCGCCACCATCGTCCCCGACGACGGCGGCACGTTCTTGATATGCTCGAACAGCAGCGTCATATCGGTGTGGTAGCCGCCCACACGCCACAACACGAAAATGCCCAACACGAAACCGACATCGCCGAGCCGCGTGACGAGGAACGCCTTGCGTGCGGCAGCAGCGGCCGACGGTTTCGCGTAGTAATAGCCGACGAGTAAATAGCTACAGAGGCCGACGCCTTCCCACCCCGCGAGCAGCAAGAGAAAGTTGTTCGCCAACACGAGCAAGCACATGAAGAACACGAATAAACTCATGATGCCGAAGTAGCGGGCGTAACCTTCGTCGTGGTGCATGTAGCTCGCAGAGAAGATCGCAATCCAGGTGGCGATAAACGTCACCGTAGTCAACATGACCGCCGAGAGCGGATCGACCATCAGCGTGAAACTGACGTCGAGCAACCCCGCCGAGAACCACGTGATTGGCTCGGTGTGAATCGCCGGGTGCGCTTCGGGGGATGTCGCCAGATTGACGAGAATCACCACCGATACGGCGGCGGACATCGCGAAGCCGCCGATGGTCGGCAGGTGCGCATACTTGCCGCAACGCAGCGCCGCCAACAGCGCCACGAGGAACACGGCCCCCAACGGGAAGGCGAGTGCGAGTAAGGCCAAATTGGGATCAGACACGGGCAGGCTCCTGAGGCTTCGCCCCAGCGGGCTGGAGTTTCGGGTCGTCGGCCCCCTCGGCCGCGACGGTTGGCAGCGCATCCGCATCGACCGACGACGGCACGCCCGCCTCGCGGTTGGATTGCCACACGCTCGCATCGAGCGACTTGTTCCGCCGATACAGGACGATGAACAGCGCCATGGCGATGCCTGCCTCGCAGGCGGCCACCGTCACCACGAACAGCGCGAACGCTTGCCCGGATAAATTCGCATGGAACCGCGAGAATGCGAGTAAGTTCAGCACGACGCCTTGCAGCATCAGTTCCGCCGAAAGGAACATCGTGATGAGGTTCCGGCGCGTCAGAAAGCCGATCAGCCCGAGTGCGAACAACACGGCCGCGACGGCCAGATAGTGCCAGACGGAAATCATGCGGTTACCCTCTTCCGGGTCGCGATGGCCACGGTGCCGATGGTCGCCACGAGCAAGATCGTGCCAGCCATTTCGACGGCGAGCAGGTACTCGGAATACAGCACGTAGCCGATGTTTGCCACGTTGCGGGCGGGGAGTTCGCCGCGACCGGCGAGGTAAATCAGCTTCTCGCGAAGTGCCGGTAACGCCTCGGTCGATTTCTGAATGTCGGTGGCCGAGGGGTTCGCCTTGCTGAGCAAGTTATTTTCGAGCGCGTTGAAAGCCTTGACGTTCATCTGGCGAATCTCTTCGCCGAGAGTTTTCGTGGCAATCGAGCGCGGGTCGGTCAGCAGTGCCAGGCGATCCGGGATACTCTTGCGCTTCGAAGGTGCGGCCACGGCATCGACCGATGTCGGTGGCACGCCGACGATCTCAGCGATGCGGTCCCGCATCAGTTTCGTCTTTTCGAGGATCGCGTCTTTATCTTGCAGTTTCGTCACATCGCCGAGTTGCTCCGCGATTTCCAGAAGGGCCGTACGTTCTTCGCCGGACACAGGCCGTGCGGGAAGTACATACTCGGCGTCGTTGGTGTCGTTCGCGGCGGCGGGGCTGCTTTGGTAAAGCGCGAACAGCACGAGGCCGAGGAACGCGAACCCGGCCAGACTACCGAGCATCGGCTCGCGGGTCCGGTCGTTCTCGTCGGTCGGTCCGTCGGCATGCGATAGCATTAGCACGAACAGGAACGTGACGATAATCGCACCAGCATAAATGACGATCGTGGCGGCCATCAGAAACGGGGCTGCGAGTAACAGGAACAACCCACAGACGCTGAGGATGACGAACGCGAACGCAATCGCCCCACGCCCCGGGTTGCGCTGACAGACAAAGATCGTGCCGAAGCCGACCGCGCCCGCCGAGAACAACCAGAAGAGGATATTACCGACGAGGTCCGGTGCCGGATCGCCGAAGCGACGCACGACCCACGAAACCAGCACGACCGCCGAAGCGATCGCAGCAAACGTGCCGATGGCAATCGAGCGACCCCGCGGCTTCGGCAGCAGCCAGTAGATCGCGAGGGCACCGAGGACGACCGCCGTGGCCAGTTGGCCGAGCGGGTTACCGGTTTGCATCGCAGCGAAAAGGGACATCGGGCCTTCCGTAATGGGTAACACGTTCACTTCCGCGGCGCTTCGGATGCCGGCCCGAGGGCACCCGCCCGCGAACGCACGGGGTCGGTACCCGCTTTCGTCGTCATGTCGAACACGCTCAACAGCTTCTCTTTATCGAAAATCATCTGCTCGCGGCTCAAACCGGTCAAATCGT
>JAYSYI010000234.1:0-17452 GCA_043727665.1 Limnoglobus sp.
GATCGCGTGCTGATTCTCCGCACCGATGCCCGCCTGCTTTCGCTCAGCCCCGAAGCCTTTTTCGAAGACATCCTCGTTCGGCAGATCGACGCGAAGGCGATGGTCGAAGGCGCGAACTTCCGCTTTGGGCGCAGTCGCCTCGGCGACACCGGCACATTACGGGCGCTCGGCGCGGCGGTGGGAATCCCGTTCGAGGAAGTCCCGCCCGTGACCGTGGGCGGCGAAGCCGTGTCGAGTAGCCGCGTGCGTGCCGCGCTGCTAGCCGGCGACGTGCAAACGGCGGCGGACCTTCTCGGGCGACCGTACCGATTGGCAGGCGTGGTCGTAAGTGGGGCGAAGCGCGGTCGCACCATCGGCTTCCCCACCGCGAACCTCGACCGCATCGAAACGCTGATCCCCGGCGAAGGCGTCTATGCTGTCCGCGCAAGCATCGACGGCCAAACCTGGCCCGCCGCCGCGAACATCGGCCCGAATCCCACCTTCGGTGAAAACGCCCGCAAAATCGAGATCCACCTCATCGGTTTCAATGGCGATATTTACGACAAAACCTTGTCCGTCGAATTCGCGGTGCGGCTACGCGAAACGCGCCCCTTCGAAGGCGTCGCCGCACTCATCGCACAACTCCACGCCGACGTCGCGCAAGCGAAGCAAATTTTGTCCGAAGTCGCGAGATGACTGTCTTGCCAGCCGATTCACGCACAAACACGCGCCCGTCGAACGGTACAGCGTCGGCACGTTGACTTCGTGCCGCTCGCTATTTCGTCGGGACGCCGGCGGGGAACGGGTCGCCGTCTTCGAGCAAAAGTGTCGTCTCGGCGGTGATGTACGCACTGCCGCAGATCGTGGGAATGATGCCGTTGCCGTCGCATTCGTAATGCGCTTCGAAGACGCTGCCGATGATGCTCTCCTGACGCCAAATGTCGCCCGGCGGCCATTTTTCCGATGCGGCGAGGCAAGCGAGTTTGGCGCTGGTGCCCGTGCCGCACGGCGACCGATCGTAGGCGCTACCGGGGCAGAACACGAAGTTGCGGCTGTGGTTTTGTGGGTCGGCCGGCGCGCTGAATAGTTCGATGTGATCGATCTCGGCACCGTTCGCGGCCGTCGTGCCGCTTGCAACCAGTGCCTCGCGAATCCGCGTGCAGACATCGATTAATCGCTTGGAATTCCGCACTTCCAGCGTCTCGCGGTGCTCGCCGACGAGGAAGAACCAGTTGCCGCCCCACGCGACATCGCCCGTCACCCAGCCATATCCTTCGACATTCACCGAGACATTCGCCGCGTGCCGATAGCTATTCACGTTCCGCACGGCACTGTGCCCGTTGCCTTCCCAAGTGGCGGTCACGACGCCAACGGACGTTTCAATGCGGTGTGCGCCGATGCCGATCCGCCCGAGGTGCGCGAGCGTCGCCATAAGGCCAATGGTGCCGTGCCCGCACATGTGGAGCGTGCCGATATTATTAAAGAAAATGATACCGCACGCATTCGCAGGATCTTTGGGTGGAATCAACAATCCGCCGACGAGAATATCCGAACCGCGCGGCTCGTCGGCCACGAACGAACGAAAGCGATCGTGGTGATCGCGAAACCGCAGACACCGCTCCGCCACACTACCGCCACCGAGTTCCGGTCCGCCCGACACAACAATCCGCGTCGGTTCGCCACCCGTGTGAGAATCGATCACCAGCACTTTACGCGTAAACGACATGCGAGATTCTCGAAGATGGCAAATGGATGCGTAGAATCAGAATACGACATCGCGATGGCCGAATACGGCATCTCTAACGGTAACGCACGGAAATCGAAAAAACCGGTAGCGTCGGTTCGCAAATTCGTTACGATGGATTAAGGCGACACCCATTCGTAAGGTATTGCCACTCGATGGGGGAGTTGGTGCAAAACTCTTTCGAGAGGGGATTTTCGATGATGCGTATCGCAATTTGTGCAATCGGCTTGGCCTTCGGGGCCGGCATCAGTTCGGCGGCCGACGACCCGGCCCAGAAGCTCGGGCGCTACTCGCCCACCGCGCAAACAACGGCAGGCAGTTCGCCTGCCACGACCGACGACACCGACCTCGTCCATAACTATCGCCGTGGCTATTCCTACGGCTACGGTGGGTACTCGCACGGCTACAGTGGGTATTCGCACGGTTATGGTGGGTACTCATATGGGTACAACAGCTACCGGCCGAGCTATTACGGGGCGAGCTACTACACGCCGTCGTACTATTACACCCCGCGCTACTACGCGCCGCCGGTGTACTACACGCCGAGCGACTACTACGCGCCGTCGTACTATTCCAGCGGCTTCTGCCCGATCGGTGGACTCGGGGCGAACGCGGCACTCACGCTGAGTTTGGCACTGCGAATGAACGAACCCGTGCTGCCGATCACCCGTAACGATCCGCTCAACCGCGAACGAGCGATCCCATCGCCATACGCCGAACCGCAACCCGGCACGAACAACCCCGGCGGCACCTTCCGCTACGACGGTGGCCCGACCAGCCCCGTGCCCCAACCGAAGGCGGAGCCAATGCCACCGCCCGCCCCACTCGCGCCAACCCCAAGCGACAATAACGTCAAAATCTCCTTCCAGGGCAAGCCAGCGAAAGCAGCAAACCCCTACGCCTACTACGGCGAAAAGCGATAGCGCGCGTGTCCCACGTACCGGAGATCGGTGCGTGGGATGTTGTCATTTTCGTGAGTTTCCCCTCGCTGGCGTGTTTTGAAGTTTCGCTCTCTTGCAGTTCTGCTCGTCTGCCTTGAAATTGCTGTCGTTTCACGCACAAATATACGCCCGGCGAGCGGCATTGCGTAAGCATGCCGTGGTAGCCGCAGAGGGTTCACACGGACACGCTTACGCCGTGCCGCTCGCCGGGTTTTCGATAATGAACATTTTCAAAGCGAGTGTTAGGGTTTGAAAACCGCCTGCTGACCGTTGTCCCTCTCACTCCGCCACGAACTCCGCGGTGCCGCCGGCGAGGGTGCAGAATGCCTTCAGCACGCCGGGGTTGGTATTTTCGGTGAGGAACTTTTGGCTGCCGTCGGCGAAGGCGAAGTTGGCTCCGTGGGCGTGGATGCCGCCGAATTGACCGCCGATGCCGATGAACGTTTTTGCCTCGGCAGAGTCGTCCAGGCCGCGGATGGTCGATGGCCCGCCGCGAATCCACGCGCCGAGGTTGGCGTTCGTTTCCCCGAACAAGATCGTGTTGGAAATGCCATCGGTGAAAGCGTCGAATGGCGTTGCGCCGTCGTAGCGAAAGGCCCCGGCACGGCGATCCGTTGCGGGTAGCATCGCGCCGTTCGTGCCCAGCCCCGCGAGGCCGACGAACTGCGTGACCGCTGGTTCGCCAGTCGCCACGTTCGGCACGTTTGCACCGCAGATGAGGTTCCGCAACACGGTCCGCCCCGGTGGCTGGTTCGGTTCCGCATCCCACGCCAAATCGGTGCGAATCGCGAGCCGTAATGCGCCGGTGTTTTGCCGCTTCTGGTTGAACCATTCGAGTTCGAGTACCACCCAGCTGAGCCGTTGTTCGGGCGTCAGTGCGTCATTCGCGATCGTGCCCGGCAATATGCCATTCACGATGCGCGAATCTTTTTTGTGTTGCTTGCCATGGTCCGTCGTCTCGAACACTTGGCCGAATAACGCCAGTTCGCGCAGGCTATTCTGCGCGTTCGCACGATCTTGCATCGCCCGTCCGCGACTGATCCAGGTGAACAACATCCCGATACCGATGGCCAAGCAAAACGCCATTACCGCATAGCCAATCCAGCGCGACATTCGATGCCCTCCGTTGTGTGGTCCTTTCGGATGTAGTGTACGCGAAGGGGATTTGGCAGAACGCAAAGGGAGGAAGTTCCATTTCTGACCCGTCATTTATCACTTGACGGCGAGTTTGTTGGAAATCGTTAAGTGGGGCTTTCGCAAGTCATCGAGTGAAACCATCCAGACTTCGAAGGGCTTATCGGCATTAAGTCTGGGAACGGTTCGGATTCGTAACTTGGCCTTCTTTTCGACACGGACCAACGACATCACTGCGTCGAAAACGATGTCATTTTCGTTTTGGCGGAAGATGAATCCGAGATTGTGAGGAACTCGGCCTTCCGGGTAGCCTGCCACGAATTCATAGTCGATTTCGAGTAGGTCATCAATCTTCCGAATCGATGAAATCGTTGCGCGATAGTTCTTGGCATTCGACTGATCGAAATCGGATTCGATTGTGTATTTTTCTATCTGCAATTTGATTTCATCGTCCGAAATCTTTTTTATTCGCGCGGCTTCGACCGACGAATTGTACATCGCGATCCCGACGACACTGAGAATCAATACGAATGTAGCGAGACATCCCAGTCCGATGTACAACGGCTTCCGACTTGTGACTTGTCTTTTGCGGGGTCGCCGCGATGAGCGATCGTCGTCGGTGTCTACGACTTCGAACCCTTCTTCTGCCGCAGGCACCGTCACGGGTTTCGCGCACTTCGGGCAGCGCACCCGTTTGCCGACCGCAGTATCGGGGGCTTTCAGTTGACCCCCACAAGACGGGCAAGTGATGGCAATCGACATGGAGGAACTTCGTGAGAGAGGAATTGCGAAGCGAACATTCACATGTACACATTAGAGATGTCGAATCGGTTTGACCATGCCAGATATTCGCGTTGAAAATTCCGTCGAACTTCGCGTTGGTCTGCCGAACGCCACTCGCTTAGAATGCTTAACAACTACACCCCTGCTTCCGCAATGAGATCGTGCCCCGATGGCTTCCGATTCCGTCGAATCGTTCCTCAGCTTGGCTCGCGAGAATCACCTTCTCCCGCCGGATCAGTTCGATGAACTCGTTCGCCAGCCAGACGTTCCCCAAGAGAATTTGGCGGCGTTGTGCGAGTCGTTGTTGGCACGCGGCGCGATCACGCCGTTCCAGGCCGAACGGATCCGCACGGGACGTGGTCGCGAACTCACATTTGCCGGTTACCCGATTCTCGACGAAGCCGGAAACTGCCCCGGTGGCACCGTCGTTCGCGCACTCCACCCGAGTTTGCGCACGCCGGTGATGGTCCGACGACTGCGTACCGACTGGCTGGCACCGGCAGACAATCTCTCTGCGTTCGTGCAACGGGCACAAGCCGCCGCACCGATTTCGCACGGTAACCTGATGCATCTGCTCGATGTCGGCGCGTACCACGACGAGCTTTATGCGACGCTCGTACCGTTCGATGGAACGAACCTCGAAAGCCTCGTTCGCGACATTGGGCCGATGCCGACATTCCTCGCGTGCCGGTTCGCGCAACAGGCGGCGAAGGGCTTGGATGCCGCACACGGTGGCGGTATCGCACACGGCGATGTCCGACCGGCGCACCTCGTCGTTGGGCCGATGGTGGAATCGTCGCGGAAGAAACCCGATGGCTCGCGGATCGTTCGCCCTGCCCACGATGCGGTACTGAAACTAGCCGAGTTCGGGTTGGTGCCCTTGCGGCCGAACGCCATCGAATGGGCGAATTTCCACCCCGCCCCCACCCCTGGGCAACTCGCGTATTACTCGCCGGAACGAGCGGAGGATGCCACACCGACTGCGGCCGGCGACATCTACAGTTTGGGCGCGACACTGGTGTTTCTGCTCACGTCGCGTGCGCCGTTCGAGGCCGATTCTGCCATCGAGATGGCGGCGAAAATCGCATCGGGGCAACCGCTGATTCTGGAGTACATTCGCCCCGATCTGCCCGCGAAACTGGTCGCACTCGTCCGCGCGATGATGTCGCGAAGCCCGGAGGAACGCCCGACGGCTGCGGCGGTAGCCGAGCAATTACGCCCATATCTCGAACCGCCGGTATCGCTCGCGCCGGTCGCCGACAACGAGATTGTTCACAGCGATTTGGAAGTGCCACTCGCCGATTCCGCATCGATGGAAGGGAACGATGTCGCACTGTTAACGCCCGCTGAATTGCCCGTTGCCAACGGCGGCTGGGTGGCGATGCCGTACGTCGAACCGCACGGGGCGCAAGTCACGCCGACGTACGAGTTCGCGGATTCGCACAACCCGGCAGACTTCGCGCCACCATCGGATGAAGTGCCCGTGGCCCGCCGCAAGACCGGAATGGACGCCGCCGCCAAGAAACGCGCCAAGATGTGGATCCTCCTCGGCGTCGGTTTGTGGATTCTCTCGATTCCCCTCTGGATCATTTTGTTGAATCAGCAAGGTTGCTTCAGCAGCACGCCGAAACCCACAACGAAGCCCGGCCGTCGCGGCTAATTCTGGAACTCGGCACGTCATTTGCTGTTTTTGCGGGGTCGTTTCCACTACCCACATTTAGAGAGCCGGATGAAGGTCTTTCACTGCGATCATTGCGATCATCTCGTCTTTTTTGAGAGCGTTCGTTGCGTCAAATGCGAGCGGCCGCTCGCGTATCTGCCGGATCAGGGCGTGACGGGGTCGCTCGACGCTGGCGAAAGTGGCCTCTGGCATTCGCCGCTGGCACGGGCCAAAGGCCAGTCTTACAAACTGTGCCAGAACTACACCGATCACAACATCTGTAACTGGGCCGTGGCCGCAGACGATAGCGACCCGTTTTGCGTGTCGTGCCGGTTTACGCGCGTCATTCCGAACCTGAGCACGCCGGGTAACAAAGAGGCGTGGTTCAAGCTCGAAGTGGCCAAGCGACGTTTGTTCTACAGCTTGCTTTCGCTGAAATTGCCGTTGGTTAGCAAAGCAGAATCCGAAACAGGGCTGGCGTTCGAGTTTCTCGACGACGCGGACAGCAAAGACGGCAAGCCGGTGTTGACCGGCCACGACGATGGCTTGATTACGATGAACATCGCCGAGGCCGACGATGCCGAGCGCGAACGCCGACGCCACCAGATGCACGAGTTGTACCGCACGCTACTCGGGCACTTCCGGCACGAGATCGGCCACTATTATTGGGACCAGCTCATTAAAGATGGCCCGCACCTCGACCGCTACCGCGAACTCTTTGGCGACGAACGCCAAGATTATGCGCAGGCACTCGAGCGACACTATAAGAATGGCACGCCCCCGAACTGGCAAAATGAATTCATCTCGGCGTATGCCACGACGCACCCGTGGGAAGATTGGGCCGAAACGTGGACGCATTACCTGCACATGATCGACACACTCGAAACCGCGAGCGATTGCGGCCTGTCGATGAACCCAAAGCGAGTGAACGAACCCGAATTAAAATTGGGAAGCGAACTACCGGAAAGCGAGAACGCGACCTTTCCAGCAATGATCGAGCGCTGGCACGCACTCACGTACGTGCTGAACAATCTCAACCGTGGCATGGGACTCGCCGACGGTTACCCATTCGTGATTTCGGCACCCGTGATCGAGAAGCTCCGCTTCGTCCACGAGATCGTGGCGAGTCAATCTGCGACAGTTCACACGATTACGGTATCGGACTCGGGTCAAAGTGCGTGATGCGTTCGATCAATCCGTTTCTGTCGGATAAAGTTTGATAAACCCGCTGACCAGGTACGATCACCTTCGACATGTCCAACGCGAGAAGTTGTTCGCGTTGGAGGAACTCAGTGATCTGTTTGGCTGCCCAGAGAACGGGATCCCCATCGGTCGTGCGATAGAAGATACCCCGATCGCGCAACGCATCCCACGCAGTGCGGGGCAGTTCGGGATCGGCACGATCAAGAAAGATCAGAGGGATTTCAAAGTTGAGAAGTGGGCCACCGGCTGTGATCAAATTGGACTGGAGCAAATCACTGTAAGCCAGTTCCATGGGACACCAACCGCGTTTGTAATCCATCATCCCGAGCGTGATGAAAAACACGACATGACGTGATCGAAGAAGCCCATCGCGCAATGCCGTTCGCGAATCTCTTCCGGAATAATAATCGTCCCGATCTAACCACGGAATAATCCCTCTTCGCTTGAGTTCTTCGCAAACGGGATACACTAACGAATCTCTGTCCATTGCACAATGAGACAGAAAGACGTGGTACTCGCAACGAGGGAACGATGTGATCTGCCAGAACATATGGATTCTGTTCTACCAAGTGTGCGCGGGGAGCCGTGGCACGGAAACGCGCGACGCACGAGAAGTGCCGGTCAAGACGGCAATAAGCTGTTCTCCCAAGTCTGATGGGTGAACGAAGATGCCATTCTTCATTTCGACGAACCCACTATCGGCAAGTTGTTGACAGGCATCCTGAATTTCCCCGATTGCGTAAGCACGGTTCGAATTTGCGAAGTGCATAGCAAGTGTCGGGACCGCCAGGCCATAGCCCGCTTTACGACCGGGTTCGATGGCAGGAAATGCAAAAAATATATCGCGATAGATCGGCGGGAGGGTCTTCCCGTAGGCAATCATTTCCGCATCACTTGGCATAACAACTCCACCGGTAATGCTCGACACTCGTCCGTTCCGAACGTGTTGTTTCTTTGAACATTGTAAACGGCCCGCGAGTCAAAGTCAGGTTTTGAACCAAATTATCCTCGCGTCGTTGTTAGCGACTTCGTTCGGAGAGACGCCTCGCTAGCTAAACTGTCATCGACGCCATATCGATCACGAAGCGATACTTGACGTCGCTCTTCAGGAGGCGCTCGTAGGCTTCGTTGATCTGATCCATGCGGATCGTCTCGATATCGCAGGCGATGCCTTTCTCGGCGCAGTAGTCCAGCATTTCCTGCGTCTCGGCGATGCCGCCGATGCCTGACCCGGCGAAACTTTTACGGCCCATGATGAGGCTGAATGCCGACACTGGTTGCGGGTTCTCCGGCGCGCCGACCAGCACCAGCGTGCCATCGAGTTTCAGCAGTGCCAGGTACGCATTCATGTCGTGATCGGCGGAAACGGTATCGAGGATGAAGTCGAACCGGCCCGCCTGTTTTGCCATCGCGTCGGCATCCTTGGAGACGACGACTTCGTGCGCCCCAAGGCGCTTGCCGTCTTCGATTTTGCTTGCGGACGTGGTGAATAACACGACGTGGGCACCGAACGCGTTCGCGAACTTGACGCCCATATGCCCGAGGCCACCCAACCCGACGATGCCGACTGTCATGCCGGGGCCGACCTTCCAGTGCCGCAGCGGAGAGTAAGTTGTGATGCCCGCGCAAACGAGCGGTGCGGATGCGGCCGGGTCGACTTTTTCCGACAGTTTGAGGATGAACGCCTCATCGACGACGACGTGCTTCGAGTAGCCGCCGTAGGTCATTTTGCCGTTGTGCGGATCCGGGCTGTTGTAAGTCTGCGTGTTGCCCGTCTCGCAATATTGTTCGAGGCCACGCGCGCAACTGGCGCACGTTCGACACGAATCGACCAAGCAGCCGACGGCAACGAGGTCGCCCGTTTTGAACTTCTTGACGGCGCTACCGACCGACTTCACGCGACCAACAATCTCGTGGCCGGGGACGATGGGATAAGTGGTGCCCTTCCAGTCGTTGTGGGCTTGGTGTAAGTCCGAGTGGCACACACCGCAAAACAAAATGTCGATCGCGACATCGGTCGGCAATGGTTTGCGTCGTTCGATCGCAAACGGCACGAGCGGGCTGGTGGCAGATTGCGCAGCGTAAGCATTCGTCGGCATTGAGTCTCCTCAAAAGGGGGCGATACAGTTTGTAGCAAACGACAGGCCAGATTCTTACGCGATGTATGCCGGAAACCAATCGAAGGATACGATGAAGCGTCTAACTATGGGCTAAAAGATAGATGTTTACCGTCGTACCATCTGTCACTTCCTCGGCTTACCGGGTACGATTGGCGTGTCGTCGGCGTTGCCCCATTCGGTCCAGCTTTGGTAGTAATTTCCGACGGACTTTGCGCCCATTAGCTCCATCGCGAACGTCATCACCGAGGCCCGCCCGCCGGACTGACAGTGTGCCGCCGATGGCTTATCCAGCGCGATGCCCGCATCGGCGAACAGTGCCTTCAACTCCTTGACGGACTTGAAGCGTTGCGTGGGCTTGTCGAGCAGTTCGCTCCATTCGAGTTGCTTCGCACCGGGGATCGCACCGGCCCGCTTGTTGTTCATTTTCTCGTCGCCGCAAAACTCTTTCTCCGAACGCGCATCGACGATTTGCAACGATCCCTTCTTGAGCGATTCGAGCAATTGCGCCTTGGTTGCCAGTCGATCCGCACGCACTTTGGGTGCATACGCGATTTCGATTGAAGTCGGTTCGTCCGTGGTGGTGGCGTGCTTACCGGCCTCCCAGCCGATCCAGCCGCCGTTTAACAGTCGTACGTTTTCGACGCCCCAGTAACGCAAGATCCACCAGATTCGTGCGGAATCTTTCGTGGAATTATCGTCGTATACGACGACGTGCGAATCGGCATTGATACCCAAACTGCCGATACGCGCGCCCCATCCCTCGGCATCGGTCCCTTGGCCGAACGCCTTCGCCCAATGGCTGTGATCGACCCATCGCGCGTTCGGGATATGCCCGGCTTTGTACTTTGTCGCGGCGCGGGCATCGAGAATGGTGACGCCCACCCCGTTGAGTTTCGCGAGTTCCGCCGACTCGATCAGCAGTTCCGCGCGCGGATATTTCGCATCGTCCGCACGGGCAATCCCGAGGCTGCACACCACCATAACGATCGCAAGAATGCGGTTCATATTGTCACGCGTGTTTGGCGGAAACGGCGATACCCGAGGATCGGCAATGCGGCGAGCACCAGCGCGAATGCGGCAGGTGCGGGCACGGAATTCGTGTCGAGCGGTTGCTCAGTCAGCAAGAAATACGAAGCACCATCTTGCCCCTGACGCACCGCGAGAATGTCGCCGCGATCGCTGATGGCGAGCGCGTTCGTGAGCGTCAGACCGATGCCGCCACCGCCGAGAATGAGATCGTTGAGGTCGCGAATGCCGTGGGTGGCATCCCAGACGAACGCCCGCGGTTCGAGGCCCGCATTCTCGGAAGTGCCGACGACGATTCCCGATTGCGTGATCGAAGTCGCCGAGGCGTTGATGCCGCCGAGCGTACCCAGATCGAGGAAGCCCGCATCCGGTTGCCAGAGAAACGCGCCGGTGGTGCCATCACCACGATTGCTCGCTCCGACGATGGAATTTGCATCATTAATTCCGTTCGCACGCCCCGCCGCATTCGGGCCACCGAGGCCACCGAGATCGGTAAGGCCATCGGTTGGTGTCCAAAGGAACGGACGATTCACACCCGCCGGCGAGTCACTGACACCGACGATTGAGCCGCCAAGGTTCACGCCCGTGGCCGCCGAATTCGTGTTGTTCAGGGAACCGAGGCTGACCATCGTACCCGTTTCGGGTTTCCACAAAAACGCTTGCTTGAAAGCATTTCCAGGCGTCTGACTGTTGCCTACGACCCAGCCGACCTGGTTGACCGCCGCCGATGCGGACGTCGTTCCACCGAGCGTACCGAGGTCGGTCATGCCGATGCCGGGACGCCACAAAAAGCTATGCACGACGCTGTTAGCCGGGTTGATGCGGCTATCGCCCGCCACCCAGCCGACACTGTTTAAGGCCGTTGCCATCGAAAACGAGCCACCGAGCGTGCCGAGGTTAATCGGCCCACTGCCAATATCGAAACGGAACGCCCGCAACCCGTCGCCGGGGAAATCGAACGACCCCGCAAACTGGCGGTTCTCGTTGAAGGCGGTCGCACGAATGCCGAACGTGGTTTCCAGATCGTAAGCGTAATAGTCGGCGCGGGCGGACTGCGCGAGCAGCGCAACCGCAACCACCAATCCGAGGCGGTAAGTCATAGGTGTGTATCCGCTCAAGCGGGACGCGGACCGTTCGCCAATGTCAGGCGTTGCCCCTACGCCTCGTCCTGTGGCAATGAAGGGAGCCGGTTATTCCGTCGCATGAATAGTATGGCAATTTTTACAGTCGTGTAAAGAGGAACGTGTTAGACGACGAACTTTCCACTCACAACGATTCACTAACTACTATTCGAGTGTTATCAACAACACTCGGCCTTCCACGGTTCTCCAGAATTGGTTTACACTGCGAAACATGTTGCGAAAATGGAAACCGTCGTGGCGGCGTGTGGTGGTCTGGCTCGTCGTGCTCGTCGTAGTTTTGGAAACCGCGCGGGTGCTGTTCGGGACGAATCGGCACGTCGTGATTCCGGGGATGCTCTATCGGTACAACCAACCGTCGGCGGCGAGCCTGGAACGCGCGATTGCCGACGATGGCATTCGCACCGTGGTGAATCTGCGTGGCTTCTGCCCCGGCCCGGAATCGCCGTGGTATGCGGAGGAAGTTCGCATCACCAACGCGAACGGTATCAGCCAAGAAGACATCACGCTGTCGGCTAATCGCTTGCCGCCGCCGATCGAACTGCGGCGCTTGATCGAAGTCTTCGACCGCTCCGAATACCCGATGCTGTTCCACTGCAAACGCGGCGCAGACCGCACGGGGTTGGCGGCGACGATCGGCATGTTGCTGTATTCGGACGCGAGCCTCAATCGGGCGCGACGGCAACTGTGGCCACGCTTCGGCCACTTTCGCTTCGGTCGCACTGCTGCCATCGACGAGTTTTTTGAAATTTACGAACGCTGGCTCGATGGCCGCGACCACACGCCCACGCGGTTTCGCGAGTGGGCCGCGAAGCATTACACCCCCGGCGCGTCGGCGGGCGAACTCTCGCTTACGGGAGGGCGTTCGATCGACGTTCCGCTACTGACACCGGCTAGTCAATGGCTTGCGGTGAAGATCGATGCGAAGAATACCGCACACGATGCGTGGGAGATGCGGCCCGGAAACTACGCGGGCATTCACGTGCAGTTCAGTGTGCAAAATACACTCGGTGCGTACGTGCATACGGGGCAAGCGGGGTTGCTCCGCCGTACCGTGAAGCCCGGCGAAACGATCGAACTGACGCTCGCGATACCGCCGTTGAATGTGCCGGGGCGCTACTTCGTGCGCGTCGATTTGATGAATGCCACCGAGGCCGGCGTGCCGATCCGCCAGACCGGTTTTTACCAGTTCGGGTCCGACCCGATGATGCTCGCCATCGAAGCCCAGGGGCCGACGCGATGAATGCTCTCTCCGTTGTCATTCCCGTTAAAGACGAACGCGAAAACATCGTGCCGATGATCGACCGTCTACGTGATGCATTGCGCAGCGTGCCCGATTGGGAAGTCGTCTTCGTCGACGACGGCAGCAGTGATGGCACCTTCGAGGAACTCTCCTCGTTAGCGGCGGACGATCGCCGAGTAAAAGTCGTGCGTTTGCGGCGAAACTTTGGCCAGTCGGCGGCGATGCAAGCAGGCTTCGATGCCGCCACCGGCGACGTGATCGCCACGCTCGATGGCGATTTGCAGAACGACCCCGCCGACATTCCGCACATGCTCGATACGCTCAACGAAGGCTACGATGCCGTACTCGGGCAACGTGCGAATCGCCGCGATAAATTGTTCCTGCGCAAGGTGCCAAGTTGGTGCGCGAACGCGGTGATCCGCAAGGTTCTCGGTGTGCCATTCAAGGATTTCGGCTGCACGCTCCGCGTCGTTCGCCGCGAATTTGTCGATGGGCTGTCACTCTACGGCGAGATGCACCGCTTCATCACGGCGCTCCTCATTCAGCAAGGCGCGAAGGTCACGCAAGTGCCTGTGCGGCATCATCCGCGCACGGCGGGGAAGTCGAAATATAACCTAACGCGAACGGTGCGCGTGGTGCTCGATTTGATGACGGTGAAGTTCCTCGCGAGCTACCAAACCAGGCCGATGCACTTGTTCGGCGGCGTCGGCCTGATCTTCCTGATGCTCGGCATCCTGAGCCTCGGCGCATCCGTCGTCATGAAGTTCACGACCGGCCCCGGCATGACCGCAAACCCGCTTTTCCTCATCGGCGTGATGGTTGAACTCATCGGCGTGCAGTTCCTCAGTCTCGGTTTAATCGGCGAAGTGATGGCCCGCATCTACTTCGAAAGCCAAGGCAAACCCCCCTACGTCGTCCGCGACCGCCGCAACCTCGAAGCCGATGTGATACCAACGCGAAAAGCGGCGTGACTCATGAGTGTTCATCCTGCGTTCCCCCGGTTATCGAACACGTAATACACCGGCTCGCTGTTTGCGCTCTTGCTTTGCGTTTCGGCGGAGACGCGCTTTCCGTAGGCTCCTTGCCGCGAATTGCGCGTTTTGCGGATCGTCCCCACTCGTGTAAAACCGGCGTGTTCGAAGAACGGATTGATCTGCCCCATGGCCGAAAGTGTCTCGATCCATGGCACGGGGCACATCTCGCAAGCACGGCGGATGAAGGCGGCGGCGATCCCCGCACCGCGATACGTCGGGTGCAACACCACACGTTGCAACAACCACAGTTGCTCGTTCATCGCACCGAGCGCCACCGAGGATCGCGGGTTGTTTAACCCGAAATATTGCGAACGCAACGTCAATGAAGCCGCCGGTGCCGAAAAGATACAGATGCCGATGGGGACTTCACGGTGCCATAGCAGTGTCACTTGGCGAACGAATGCAAGATGGTGGCTGCGGTAATGCCACCGCGCGAAGTGCGGCCAGTCGGCACGGGTGCCGTCCGAGAGCCAAAACTCATCGTGGAACGCGATCCGTTTTTTTTTAGAATGTGCCGCTCGACATCGATCGCGCCGTCGCCGTGGCAACGCACGATCACATCGGGGTTGAGGTCTTCGACGAGATCTTCGTGCGTGGTCGCCACGAGCGCGCCGATGCCACTGTGCGTGACGAGCTTTCGCAAATTGAACGCGAGCACTTTGGCTAAATTGCGGTCGAGGATGGCCGCGAATTCATCGAGCAAGATCGGCTGCGATTGCGACGAGATTGCGTACGCCATGCGGAACCGATAACGTTGCCCATCGCTCAATTCGGACGGCGTGCGAAGCAATAAACGCGCCTCGGACAGGCCGCACCCCGCAAGAATCGCGAGCCGTTCGGGCACCGTCCCCGGCAGCGCTTCGACGAGCGGCCGATCCGGAAAAACGAGCGTCGCCGCATCGACCGCCGCCAGTTGCAAACCGGCCGCACGCAACAGCGACGACTTCCCTGACCCCGACGGCCCCACAAACAAAACGAGGTCCGTCGGCCCAACATCCAGCGTCACATTTTCCGCAACGATGTGCGGCGGCTCTGTGTCGGCGAGGCCGAACAAGTCCGCCACCTGCCCCGTAATCAGGCTCCGACACACGGGGTGAAACGGATAGTGAATCGTAATCGGCGATAACATGATGATTCTCCTGGGTACAAACAGACTCCTCCCATGGTTCCACCATGGGCTACGTGAGCGGTCCCTTCAGGACCGAAGAAAAGAACTCCGACCCTGAAAGGGTCGCTCTATCAGCCCATGGTGATACCATGGGGCGGGGCAATCACCCTCGAAAACCAGTCGTGGCGAGACTTCGAGACGCGACGCCATCAGGCAGAAACGACGATGTCCCCTCCCATAGTTCCACCATGGGCTACGTGAGCGGTCCCTTCAGGACCTAAGAACAGAACCCCGACCTTGGGACGGGGCAATCATCTCGAAGGCCCATCGTAACGGATCGCTGCAAGCTAAATCCACACGCGGGGTTCGTGGTTGTTTGCCAGCATGTACGCGGTGCCGGTGGCCACCGCGTCTAACAGATCGTCGTGTTCGCCGAACGGGAAGGTCGTCATTTCGTCGAACAGTTCGCGTTGCGTGCCGTCGCCTTTTAGCCGGAAGTTTCCGTTCTCGACGGCGACCGCGAAGACGTTCACCCGTGCCGCTTTCTCGCGTGTTTGCACGACACCTTTGACCTTTGCACCGAATGAGGCATGGCGCACGAGCAAGTCTTTCAGTGCCGCGAAGGCCGCGTTCGATTCGAACAGTATGACATCGGGTTGCCACTGCCGGTCGAATTCCGCGATCATCGTTACCAACTCTGGCGCGGCCACCCGCCGCGCACTCGCTGCGAGGCACTCGATTCGCGTGCCGCACTGCCCGAGTACGGCGAACCCGCTCGCGTCGGCGGTCGCTTTGGCGGTGACCGCCGGGTCGATCGACAACACGATGCGTTCGTATGTCACCGGTATGTCAGTGGAGAACTTCACCCACTCCGGTCGAATCGCGACTTCGTCATCGGAGATCGGCGTGAGGCGGTATCCGCGTGCGAACGACGCCGAGCCGATCTCGCGTTTCCGCATCTCCAGCGCCTCCCGTGGCCACTTTTCCGGCCACACCGGTTCGAGGTCTGGCCCGATGGCGCGACGGAACTGGGCGAACGCCGGATTCTGCTTCAAAACGTGGTTCAAATCGTTGCCGTGCCACGGTGTGAACAAGTTCCAAAATCGCCCGTCGGGTTCGAGTAGGTTCAATAAATTATCGTGAAAGTACGCCTTCACCCGCTCGCGTTCCGCCCGGCTGTGGATCGCGCGGACATCGACGATGTCATCGCAAACGAGCAAGTCCGCACGCGCGCCCGTCGACCCGGAACCGACGCCGAACGCGGCGACACTCGGGCCGATCGTCGATGCGGGCCGCACGATGGTGAACGCCTCCGCCGACCACGGGTCCGCAGGCAGAAGTTGCGGAAATACGTGGCGAACGCGCTCGTTCGATTCGATCGCCTCGCGCATAAATCGCGTCCGTTCGGTGGCCAGCGCATCGGTTGCGCAAACGAGTTTGACGCGCAGCCCCGGATTCCTCCCCAGTTCCCAAACGATCCGCGCACACACCTGCGTGCTCTTGCCATGATCGCGCGGCAACTCGATCAGCGCCTTCGGGTGTTCCGTCAAAAACGCTTGCAGATCAGCATGGATCCGCGCTTGGCGCATCCGCTCCCCCGTCGGCGTGCGGAAGCACATCGCCAGAAATGCATTCGGATTCCGCCAAGCGAGTGCCGATTGTCGCTCGGTTTCGTTCATCTTGTCTTGCTTCATCTTCCAGCTCCTTCGCAAATCGAAGTTCTCGTTCTTCGGCTGTCGGAACAACGTGATTTGTCGGTTTGGGCGTCGATTTTTTGCACGACACGCGATACTTGATGAGCTTGTCCGCCGCTTGAATACTCACAGTGCCCGCCTCGACACGAAGCTGTTTTCGTAGCGCGACCACCAATTCCGCTGTCGCCTCGTCGAGAAACTGTTTCTCGAATTTGGCGAACAATTGTTGCCACTCGTCCGCGTAAAACTGTGGCCACGCCTTCACTGTGTGAATCTTGCGATGCATCACAATCGCAATCGACTCCCACGACGATCCACCCGCTTTCAACTCCGCCGCACGTTCGAGACTGCGCTGCTGCCGTTCCGATATTGCCATGACACTCCCTCCCAAAACGGTGAACTGCACGTACACTCCCGTATCAATCCAGGTTGTCAAATGTTCAGTTTTATTTCTTTCGCGTGTCGCATGATGAAACGGCGCACAGCACGGTCCACCGCTTCGCGCAGGTGGCTAATAGCATTTAACTGCCTCGCCCTTACCTGTCTATTAATGTCTAATTAGCCAGTTCGCAGCCGGGCAAAAATTCGGAAATCTGCTAAAAAATGTCCAATTCCGTCCATTTTGTGTTGCACTCTGTGGTGAA
>JAYSYI010000235.1:0-5825 GCA_043727665.1 Limnoglobus sp.
CTCGTCCGGCAATCGCGTTAGCCAGCAAGATCATGATGAGGATGCCGGAGATAATCACCGCGTTGACGATCCAAGTGTTGCCGAGAACGACTGCCGCCTTGCTGATATTTTGCACTTCCAGAAGCATAAACGCCGCCCCGAGCAGGAAGAAGTGCGTTTGCGAACCTTCCCAGCCTCGGATAATCTGCGGGGCTTTCATTTCGCGCAAACCGAGCCAGAAGAGGATGCCGAGCGCGAGCGCCAGCAGGAAGTACAGCGGCGGAATCTGGCGGTGTTCGAGGTAGATGTACGGCCAGTCGTCGGTCGCCAACGATGTGGCGTTCGTCGACCGTTGCGGCATGTCGGCTTGCCACTTTTGCATGAGCGTGGCGAAGCGAGGATCGGCTGCGATTTGCGACTTGGCTGCGTCTTGATCGCCGGCCACGAACATCACGCCACCCCAACCGTACGGGTTATTCTTTACGCAAAACTGGAACGGCTCGCGATCGAAGACGCCAGCTAGCGTTCGTGCCATGCGGTCGACGATGTACGGCTTTTGCGCCTCGAAACTCAGAAAGATGATGCCGCCCGGATTCAGCAGCGTCTTCGCGTGGGTCAGGCTTTCGACGGTGTAAACGTAGTGGTCGAGTCGCGCGTTCGTCATCGATGTCGTGGTGTGCGAATCGAGCAACCCGAAGGTAATCACGTCGAATTTCTCGGTCGTCGTGGCGAAGTACGATCGCGCATCGTCGTTGACGACTGTCACGCGGGCATCGTCGTACGGCTTCTCGGGGTGATACTTTCTGCCGAACTGGATGATCGTCGGATCGATCTCGACGGCGATGACTTTCTCAACGCCGTTGCGGAGCATCCCCGCCACATCGTTCCCGGTACCGGCCCCGACGACTAACGCCGTCTTCGGCTTTACGTGCAACTTCGGGGGAAGATCGTACTGCGAGAAACCGCGTTGTTCGAGCGGAAATTTCTCCGGGTGGCTCGCCACGTTCTCTGGCCGAAGATCGATCGTCGCTTGATAGCCGACGTTGTTCACCGCGATGAGGTACGTTCCGATTCCGCCGTCGGCCGGTACCCGCTCGCCGCGAAGTTGCGCCCAGAATGTCGATTCGTGTTCGTCACCAATGGCGTATACCGATAACTTCTGATACGGCGACCAGCGCGTTTCGAGCCAACCGGGTTCGTATCCGGCGAGCGCGCCACCCGCGACGATCAGCATCAGCAACAGGCCGTCGACCGCTTTCGATTTTCCACCCGAACCGAGCCAATAGGCGGCACCGAGCGCGAACACGCCAAACCACGCGACCGGTGGCAAACCGAACGCGCTACACGCTACGAACAACCAGATACCGATGAGGCTCCCGGCCACGTTGACCGAATACGCCCACAGTGTGTGCGGGTGTTCGTTGAGGATCGACCCGAGGAGTTGGCCGAACGGTACGAACACCGCCCAGAGTAATCGCATCAGCAACAGCGTGATGACGAGGCCAATGAAACCGCCGAGCAATGCGACGAGGCCGCTCGAATGCGTTTCGCCCCAGATCGTCATGCCCGTCGAACCACTAAGCAAATCGGTGATGGTGTTACCGAGGTTAATCCGCGTCGGTGGGAACGCGAGTAGGCCCACCAGAATCGAGAGCGGGATCAGTACGTTCCGCAACGCGAATTTCTTTCGGCAATCCCAGCAGCCCATGCCGAGGCCGAGGAAGCAGACGACCAACACGGTATTTTGCAGGTAGGCGAAAATGCGAATTTCGGTCGTGATCCAGCGAATCAGCATCAATTCGAGGAACAACCCAACGACACTAATTAGGAAAAGCTCGAACGTCTTCGCCGCAATCGGCTTCGTGGCCAGTCGGGGCATTGGCGTATCCGTCACCGACTCGGTAGACGATTCACTCCGCAGTTCCATTTTCGCGCTCGAAACGAACAAGTCAGGCGGGCTAGACCACGATGGTTCCCATTCTGAACAACCTAGAACAGGAATGTTCGGGGTGCGCATCGCGAACGGACTGCGGCCTGAATCCTCGCATCGCAGTGGCAATTTGGATGGGGGCGACGGGAAATAACTGTATCTCTAATTGCAATCCCCGGTTCGTTTCGAGGTTGTCATGGCGATCAAGTACTCGGCGAATAATGTCGATAATAGCCATAGTGGATAGTCTCTTCGCATCCATGAAGGCGTCGGCATGACTCGCTTTTTGTCGCGAACCCTCTGTGCGTTCGTAATGACTGGGATTGGCCTCGTCGTTACGTCGCACGGCGTGCTCGCGCAGCAGAACTTGTTCAACGTCCCGAGCGGGCAGATCACCAAATCGGGCGATCTGTTCTTTCAAGAGCAGTTCAACTTCACGCGGCCCGTCGGTTCGAGCAACACGACGATCGACGTGGGCATCGGCCGCGGTTGGGAAGTCGGATTCAACGCGCTCGACTTCAACTTTTACGAAAAGAACAAAGGCACTTCGTTCGGCCCGCAACAAGTGAACCCCGATGTACTTTTCAACGCGCAAAAAGGGTTCGAACTAATCGACGACGTTTGGTCGCTCGGCATCGGTAGCCAGATGGGATTCAACCCGGCGGGGCAGAAGCGCGAGATTCGCTATCAGAACTTCACGTGGGTCATCAACGAGTTGACGTTGCCCGACGAGAAAGCCAAATTTTACGGGGGCGGTTACTACGCGAACATCGCCTACGGCGGACCAGGGCCGCGGTTCGGCTTCATGGCCGGAACCGAGATCCCGATCATCAAAGACAAGTTTCACTTTCAGGCCGACGTGATTACGGGATATCGCGACATCAGCGTGGCCGTCATCGGCGGTGTGTTCTTCCTGCCGAAGAAATGGCAAATTTCCCTCGGTGCGCAAGTCCCACTGCCAGGCACGGGAAATCCCTACGGCGTGGTCGTGGAACTCACGCAGCCCGGATACGCCCTGTTCCATCGCAAACGGGATTAAAGGGGATGTTTCAAATCAAAGTGGTTTTGAGACTCACTCTGTTTCCAGATCGCAACACTTCGACTTTGCGAATGGAAAATCATGCCTCGACAAAACATATGCAGTTCTGAGAATTGTATTCTACAATTTTTCGCGTCATGACTGGCGAGACAGCGATACGGGAGTGCGACGATGCGTCCGGAAGCGTTCGATACGTTCATCGAGATGGTCCGCGATTGCGGCACGGGGATCGTGCAGATGCCCGCGAGTTGCGAGATGTACCTCGCGCAATACCTGTCGTCGTTCGATGCGGAACGCAAGATGTTGGTATCGGCGTTGCGGAAGAACGTGCCGCTTGCGATCGTGCAGTTCGAGCAAAAAGAAGGATACGACGATCACCTCGATTATTTGACGAAGAAGTTCGTGAAAGAATCGGAGTGCGATGCGAATGATGGGCGGTGGGCGGTCGAGGCGTGGGCGGAGGCATTGGATCGCCCGGCGGGTTACGAGATCGAACAGGCGGTCGATCCGCGTCAATTGCGCGAAGAGCAAGAACGGAACCCGGAATCGGCGTTCAAGGATAAAGCCGTCAAGACGGCAATGATAACGATCGTTGGCGCAGGAGGGTTCCTCGGTGGATTCGTGGCCGTCGCGTTGGTGCCGATCATGCTGTGGGCATCGGGGGCCGACGTGGTTATCAACGGTGGCGAAGATACGGGTTTGTTCGACAAGAAAAATACGAACGTACAGTTCTTCATGGCGTTCTTGTTGCTGGCGGTCGGTGCGGGAATCGTGGGTAGTCTCGGCGCGATTGGCGCGTGGCTGTTTGCGGGCGGGAATGAAAATCCATGGGCCACCTTCAATGTGGCGTGCGGCACCGCTTTCGTAATGATTTTTATCGTGACGCTCATGCCGCTGATTCCGTTTCTTTTGAAGCCAATTTTCTACGTTTGTTCGGTATTTGGAACGACGTACAAATCGGCCGCACGGGGCGGGAACTACTGACCACAACAGATGTTAAGACAGCGAAGCTGTAGCGATCCGGTTGCTCCACCTTTGCGGGTTCGTGCGCCTTGCGCGGAATTTTGGTTGCACTTCAAACAACATGACCTATAGAATGAGCGGCACTGCAAGGTGATCCCGCTTCCGATCCTTTGCAACAAAACCGGTTCGTTCGCGAAGTCCGTTTATCGGTCCCTTACCGATAATCGTAACGAGCTACGTCCGGTTGTAAGCGTTGTAATCGCACTGCCGCTCAGTTTCCCCATCGACCTGAGCGGAATGAACGCGCAACCTGCCGGAATGTATTTTTTCAGTCGATACCGATAATCGGGTCACAGTGGTAGTGCGTGCGAAACGTACTGGCATCGTACCTGGCCGATCGGTTTTCCCGCCTCTGCGTAGGATTCGCCCTCCGCAAGCGACGCCCGTTCGGAACCGCAGACAGGATGGCCCCTTGATGTCGCGACTACAACGCTCTCGCCCGGAACTCGTCCAATCCCCATTGGAGACATACCTCCGGGAGATCAACGAGACTTCGCTGCTGACCGCCGACCAGGAAAAATCGCTCGCCCGCTTGATCGAAAAGGGCGACAATGCCGCCCGCGACCAGATGGTGCGTGCGAATCTCCGGCTCGTCGTCAACATCGCCCGAGGCTACACCGGCAAGGGCCTCGTGCTGCCAGACCTCATTGAGGAAGGCAACCTCGGCCTGCTTCGCGCCGTCGAGGGTTTCGACCCCAACATGAACACGCGGTTCAGCACCTACGCCAGCTACTGGATTAAACAGAGCATCAAACGGGCACTGGTCAACACTGCAAAGACGATCCGCATTCCCGCCTACATGGTCGAACTCCTCTCGAAATGGCGTCGCGCCACCAACAAGCTGAACGACGAACTCGGCCGCCCACCGACGCCAGAAGAAGTCGGCAAGCTGCTCGAATTGCCGAAAAAGAAGCTGAATATCATCAAGAAGGCGATCCGCGTCTACAACTCGGCCCCGCAATCCGACCAAGGCGACGCCGGCTGGAGCATCGACGAAATGCTCATGGACGGCAACAGTAAAACGCCGGACATGGAGATGGTCGAGTCCGACGACTTGAAGCACGTGATGGTGTTACTGGAAAAGATGGATAAGCGCGAAGCGAGCGTATTGAAGATGCGCTTCGGCATCGACGGCGACGAGCCGAAGACGCTCAAGGAAATCGGCGAGTGCCTCGGCCTGACACGCGAGCGCGTCCGCCAAATCGAAAGCGAAGCCCTCGCCAAGCTCTACGACAACATGTCCGCGGAATAGTTTCGCAGTCGCAAAAACCATCAAACCGGGCCGATCATCGGCCCGGTTTTTTCGTGGCGAGTCTTCGAGACGCGACGCATATCGCACAACGGAGCGATTCTTACGTAAGACTTCGGGGCAGACGGAATTAGCCGCGACGCGGAGTCCTCGTAGCGGAGCGCGTGCGCGTCACCCCGATTCGAGGATTGTCTGGAAATGAGTGACGTCTCCGCGCTCCCGATCAAAGTCTTCGCACTTTTCCCATTCGGCCAATTTCGGTTTGTGGATCCGAAACCGCCACCGTAGGCCAACATGCCGTAATCATTCGCGTATTATATTTCTCGCCCACACGAATTTGCCGAGTCAAGAAGTTTGCGACGATATGACGTAAGTCGGAATTGGGGTCGTGCACAAAGTGACTCAGAAATGTCGCATCTTGACATGAAAATGTCGCATCTTGACATGAAAATGTCGCATCCGGTCGCATTTTGTCACGAAACGGTTCGTACTTACGGCGAATGCGGAACGAATGATCCTCGACGTAACCCACAGAAAGAACGCAAGATACGGCAAAAACCTCGGAACCGATAAGCGATTCGCGATCAAAAAACGGCACTTTGAGA
>JAYSYI010000236.1:0-1843 GCA_043727665.1 Limnoglobus sp.
GCGATGAGCCACGGTGCGCTGACCGGCGCGTCGCACATGACGATTGCGGCGGCGATGAACGAACTTGACACGCTCAGCAACTCCGGCGAGGGCGGCGAAGCCCGTTGGCGGAACGACATTCCCCCGAAGGCGCACGGAGATCATTGGGCGAAAGTGCGAAAGCAGCGTCAAGAGAACCCGGGTGTTTACGCGCTCGACGCCAACGACCTGAACAAGAGTCGGTTCCGTTCGCGGATTCGCCAAGTGGCATCGGGTCGCTTCGGCGTCGATGCGGAATATCTCATGAACGCCGATGAGATTTCGATCAAGATGGCACAAGGTGCGAAGCCCGGTGAAGGCGGCCAGTTGATGGGCAAAAAGGTGACGGCCGAAATTGCCGAGATTCGCTTCGCGAAGCCCGGCACAGACCTCATCAGCCCGCCGCCACACCACGACATTTATTCGATCGAAGACCTTGCGCAACTGATCTACGACTTGAAATCGATCAAGCCGGGGATGCCCATTTCGGTGAAGTTAGTGGCGGTCGAGAATATCGGCACGATTGCGGTTGGCGTTGCCAAGGCCGGCGCGGACATCATCGAGATCGATGGCATCGACGGCGGTACGGGTGCGGCGATGGTTTCCTCGAAAGAGCACGCCGGATTGCCTAGCGAGATGGGCCTGTCCGAGGCACACCAGGCGCTCGTCGTCAACGGCATTCGCAAGAGTGTGAAAATCCGCGTCGGTGGCGGTATCAAGAACGGTTACGATGTGATCAAGTACGCACTGCTCGGTGCGGACGAGTTCACCTTCGGCCAGGGCTTGATGGTTTCCGTGGGATGCATTGTGTGCTTTAACTGCCACATCCCGAACTGCCCAACGGGGATCACCGGGTCGCCGGAAATCTTCAAAGGACACCCGGCACACACGAAGGCATACATGCACGCAGTCGCTGAGGAAGTCCGAACGTTGCTGGCGGAAATGGGCTTCGCGAAGATCTCGGAAATCACCGGTCGCAGCGACTTGCTCGAACGCCGAACGGACTTGAAAGGCCGACCCGCACAGGTCGACCTCAAGCGATTCTTGCGGCCCGACATGGCACTGTCCGTTCTCGAAAAGAACTACGAACAAGTCGAGCCGAATCGCGGAATCTGCACCCCCGATGGTACGTCGCTCAACCACCGGATTTTGGCCGCGACGCTCGATGCCATCGACACCGCGCAAGATGTGTCGTTGGTGTTCAAAATCAAAAACAGCGACCGTTCAGTCGGTGCGACACTCGCGGGTGAGATCGCCCGGTTGTACGGCCGCGAAGGCATTCCGAACGGCAAGAAGATCCGCGTCCGCTTCGATGGCGAGGCGGGCCAGAGCTTCGGCGCGTGGTGTCTGACGGGTATCGATCTCGAACTGCGCGGCTTCACGCAAGACGGTTTGGCGAAGGGCATCTCCGGCGGGCACGTCGTCGTTTCCCTCGATTACAAGGCATCCGACTACGGCGGGGAGATTCAAAGCATCGCCGGGAACAACGTGGCGTACGGTGCGACGGGTGGGTTCGTGTACATCGGCGGGCGAGCCGGTCACCGCCTCGGCATTCGCAACTCGGGTGCGACGATCGTTGCCGAAGCGGCGGGCAAGTATGCCTGCGAGTACATGACGCGCGGCCGCGTGCTGATCCTCGGCCCAATCGAAAACGAAGTCGGTTCCGGCATGACTGGTGGCGAGCTTTTCGTTTACGATCCGCACAACGAAGTCGCCGGCAAACTCCACGGCAAGAGCGTCACCGTCATCGATTGCAACTACACCGATTTTGAGTGGATGCACCCGTTGGTGATTCAGTATCACCTCCGCACGGGGAGCCGTCAGG
>JAYSYI010000237.1:0-5817 GCA_043727665.1 Limnoglobus sp.
CCCGCCACGGCACGTTCGACCGCACGGAGGTCCGTGAGATCGCCGCCGGTTTGCTCGACGCCGATCTCGCTGAGCCACGGGTACGACGACCGCGTGAGCGAGCGGACTTTGTCGCCGCGCGCCAACAACGCCCGCACGACGGCCCCGCCGAGAAACCCACCGCCACCGGTGACGAGTGCTTTCATACTGGCGTGCCTTTCCAAGTGCGCCCCAACTTACGGGACGCCCACACCGCAAGTTTCTCGCGGAAAATCTTCGAGTTGTGCCGAACATCGACGGGGAAACCGGGGTAGCGCAGGAACGCGACGATCGGGTTCACCGGGTCGATTGCCAGTGCCCGTTCGCGCAGTGTCGCTTCTAATTGCACCCACTCCCAACTGCGCGCGGGCGTATCGACGCAGATCGCCGGGTACGTTGTGCCGTGGCGTTTAATGCCAACGAGAGCGGTGCGGAACACGCCTTCGACGGTGTGGAACATCGGCTCGATTTGGTCGGTAAATAACGTGCCGTGCGGCGTCTCGACGCGATGCGATTTCCGCCCGCAGAACCAGAGCCGCCCGGTTGCGTCGAGGTAACCGACGTCGCCCATGCGGTGCAATGTTTCGCCCGTGTGCGGATCGACGATCTTCGCGAGTTTTGTGGCGTCTGGCCTGCGAAAATAGGCTTTCGTGACGACCGGCCCGCGTACGACGATCTCGCCGATGGTGCTGGGTGGAACGCAGAGTGCGTCGTTCCATTCGGCAATCGCATCGTCGCGAATGCCGATGATGCGGACCGTCATCCCTGCCACGGGTCGGCCGACGCAGATGCCGTGACCCGCATCGGTCAGGTGCCGCGTTTCGCGCAAAATTTCGTCGCTGCCGATGTTGGCAACGGGCAGCGATTCGGTCGCACCGTACGGCGTAAACAACTGCACGCCGGGCGCGAGCAGATTCACGAAGCGTTCGATAACGGGTGCCGACGCGGGTGCCCCTGCCGAGAGTACGCGGCGCAATGTGGGGAGCGTCTTCGAGCGGTTTAAGGTCGCATAATCGCCGAGGCGACGGATGACGGCGGGGGAACCGAATAGGTTCGTTACGCCGAATTGCTCGATGGTCGCGATGGTTTTGGCGGCATCGATCGTGGCGGGGCGAGCGGGGTTCATATCGGGGATGATACACATCATCCCGAGCGCGGGGCCGAATAGCGCGAATAGCGGGAACGTGCAGAGGTCGATTTCGCCGGGTTGAATGTCGTACGTCGATTGCAGCATTTGCACTTGTTGCGCGAAAATGCCGTGCGTGTAGACCGCCCCCTTCGCGATGCCGGTGCTGCCGCTCGTGAACAAAATCGCGGCCATTTCATCGGGCGAAACCGTAGGCGACACGAACGGCCCGGCGCTCTTTCCCTCGGCGATCAACTCGCGGACAGACCGATGACAGTAGAACCGGCCCGTGCCGACGTTAATGGTCGTTCGCAACGATCGTTTCGCCCAACCGAACAACCGGCGAGCGATGTGCGCCTTCGGGATGCCGACGAACGCCTGCGGTTCGGCTTCACGCAGGCAAGTGCCGACGTTTTTGACGCCCATACCCGGGTCGATCATCACCGGCACTGCCGCGAGTTTAAACAGCGCAAACGCGAGCGTGAAAAATTCGAGCGTCGGCGGCACCATCAGCGCCACCCGCGATTGCGCCCCGATACCGAGGTGGTCCAGACCGTGCGCGAGGGCATCGGATTCTTCGTGCAGTTCGCGAAACGTCATCGACTTACGGCCGCGCGCGTGAGGTTCGCGGACTGCTACCCGATCCGGGGAAGTCGTCGCCATTTGCGCCAGGTGCGAGGCCACATTGACGGTGGTCATTATCGCATCCACTTCAGCCACGTGCCGAGCGCCCACTTGGCGGTCGGCGTCAGGCGGGTGCGGTTAAACTGGTCGGCAAGTTTCTTCAGCACTTCGGTGTACGTGGGGTACGGGAAGATCGTACTCCCGAGCCGCTTCAGCCCGATGCGATTCTGCATCAACACGCTAAGCGTACCGATAATTTCACCAGCATGCGGCCCGACAATGGTCGCGCCGACGATGCGGTCGGTGCCGTTCGCGGTGAGGATTTTCGCGAAGCCCGTCGCGCCATCGGTCGCTCCGCGATCCGTCTCTTCGAAGCGATGCCGATAGACGTTGACAGGCACACTGCGTTCGTTCGCTTCGGCTTCGGAAAGTCCCACCCGCGCCAGTTCGGGTTCGGTGTACGTCGCCCACGGCATGATCAGTTTCGCAGCACTCGCGCGGCTCGGGAACAGCGCGTTCTGCACCGCCATCCGTGCCATGGCATCGGCGGCGTGCGTGAAGCGATATCCGAGCGAACAGACATCCCCGGCGGCGAAGATGTGCGGGTTCGTCGTCCGCAAGCGATCATCGACGGTGACGCCCGCTTTCGCATCGAAGATCACACCCGCCGCTTCGCAGTTCAGGCTTTCCACGTTCGGCTTCCGCCCCGCCGCGACCAGCACCGCATCGAACTGCGTCGGCTCGGCGACTTCGCAAATTGTGACGCCGTCTTTGCGCAGTGCGTTCGCCACGATCTCCGCCGCATCGGCATCTTCGCGCGGCAAAATCCGCCCGCCTTTCGTCATCAGCGTCACCTTCGCACCGAGCCGCGCAAACGCCTGGCCGAGTTCGCAGCCGATCGGCCCGCCACCGACAATCATCAAGCGTTTCGGTAATGTCGTTAGCGCGAAAATCGATTCGTTCGTGAATCGCGGTACGGTACCGAGCGCGAGCGATTCGGGGATCTCGGCCCGTGCCCCGGTGGCGATTATGCACCGCCCGAAGCGGAGTTTCGCGCCCGCCACTTCGAGCGAATCCCGCCCCGTGAATCGCCCGTCGCCGAAGAAAACGTCGATGCCGAGCTTCGTGAATCGCTCTGCCGAATCGACCGGCGACAGTTCCGCACGCACCCGGCGAACCCGCGCCATGACGGCAGCGAAATCGATGTGTGCCTCACCCGCTTCGATCCCAAACGCTTTCGCGCGGCGAATCTCGGCGGCGGCTTTCCCCGCACGAATCAGCGTTTTCGACGGTACGCAGCCGACGTTCAGGCAGTCGCCGCCCATGAGATCGCGTTCGACGAGCGCAACCTTCGCACCCAACCCCGCCGCTGCCGCCGCTGCCACCAAACCGGCCGGCCCCGCGCCGATCACCACGAGTTGATAGCGATCCGCCGGCGTCGGGTTCACACGGTCCGCCGGGTGAACGTTTGCCCGTAGCGCCTCGTCGTGAACATCGCCCGCCAACAAGGGAATCGACATATGCGGTCGCACTTTCTTTTCGGGTCGTTCCGTTCGTCGTTTCGCTACTTTTGTAGAAGTTTTCGGTAGAACTGTTGAGCCAAAGCGGTTTAGACGCTAATGTGTGATAGGCGGCTGAAGTCCCTTCGTCCGTCGCTTGAGGGGTTAATACCGTGGCACTGACACCGGTCGATCGCGAACTGTTACAGCGATGCTTACGGAAAGATCCAGGGTCGTGGAACGACTTCGTCGACCGTTACCTCACATTGATTTATCACGCGATCCATTATTCGGCCCACCTGCGAAGCGCTCGCGTCAGCCCCGAAGACGTCGAAGATATTGCCTCCGAAGTGATGCTGCAAATCATCGCCGACGATTACAAAGTGCTGCGGCAGTTTCGCGGCCACTCCAGCCTCGCGACATATCTTACGGTGGTAGCCCGACGGATCTGCGTTCACGAACTCACTCGCCGTCAGACCGTCAAAGATGCCATCCGGCGCGGCGACACGAAGCAACCGAAGACCGGCGATACCGACGAATTCGAATCGCTCGCCGAAGCAAAAGGCATCGAACGCCTCGAAGAGGTGAACCAGCTATTGCGTAAACTCTCGGGCCGCGAACGCGAGATCGTACGGCTATTTTACCTCGAAGGCCGCACCTACGAAGAGATCAGCACCGAGACGGCCACCCCCATCAATTCGATCGGCGCACTCCTGACCCGCGCCCGCGCCAAACTCCGCGACTACCGCAAAATGAGCGCCGTAGACATCCCCGCACTGAGCGTCGCCGATGTCAAGAAAGCCGCCCGCAACCAAGCAAAACCCGGCGAAGGGTGAGATCCCTGTTTAGCCGCGCCGCATAGTCTTCGGAGCGAAGCGCGGGGTTCGAAGTGCTGAATCACAATGCGATTTTCGCGAAGGTTCACGCCCCGCTCTTCGCTGCGCAGAGCCTACGCGGCGCGGCTAAACGCCGAAATTGGTACTTACATGCTAGTTCCGGCGCGGCCAGTTTTGTGCGCCGGAGCCGTTTTGGCCGGGTTTGGTCGTTAGCACTTCCTGGGCGCGGCGCTGGAACTTCGACATCTGCTCTCGCAATGTCGCATCTCCGCGTTGCATGATCTCGAGTTCGTGCTGGATTTCTGCGCTCAATCGCTTGAGTTCCGTCTCTTGGCGGGCCATCAGTGCGCGTTCGCGGGCCATCGAGACTTCCATATCGCGCATCTGCTTTTCGAGCGATTCTTCGTCATCGCGCAGCTGTTTGCGTTCGTCTTGGAGCCGCGTGCGCTCCTGGTTCTGGCGTGCGGCCTCTTGCTCGAGTTCATCCGCCCAGTCTTCGAGTTCGGTCTTCGTCTTCGGCGGACCCGATGGCGTCGTGTGGCCGAGCGTACCGGCGGAAATCTGCTCTTCGATCTGCTGCAACTGTCCACTCAGTTCGTCGACGGCTTGTTGCTTTTCCGATAACTGATTGTGGTGTTCTTGTTTGGCCCGTGCAAATACCTGTTCGGTATCGCTCGCTTCTTGCAGCAGGTGCTTCATCTCGCCGAGGAGCACGCGAAGCTCTTTATTTTCGGACTTCAGCCGCACGACTTCCGGACTCGGCCCGTCGGTCGAGGGAATATCGGCACTGTACGAAGACGCACCGGGAGTATATCGCGAACCGGGCGTCGTCCATTTGTTAGCGGGTTTGGGCGAAAAATTGGCGGCAGGTTCATCGGGTACCGATGGCCCCGCGATCTGCGATGCGACCGAAGGCATGCGCAATTTACGGAGCATCTCCTCGGTGGAAGAGATGATGCTACCGGTACTTGCGGTTTCTGCGGTCGATTGATTGTCGATTGGCATTGCCGACGGAACGCCGAGCGGCGGCGGCGTGGACGCCAGCAAACGGCGGCGCAATTCGGCGGCGGAAATCGAGGGCGGCGGGTCGGGGGTATACTGGTTCGCCATCCGGGTGGCTCTCCTGGTAAAGTTCGTATGGTGTCGGGCGGGCGGACCTAACGTGTAAACATTTCGAACCAACCCAATGAAGCCTAGATCGTCCACCGATCAAGTCAAGCCAAAACCGCCATATCGTCGCGCCCGTTCTACCGTTACGGAAGAATAACCCCTTGCGCCCGGATCGTGAAAACTGACACTCACGCTGTGTCGGCGAGTTTTCTACTATCGCGACGCCCCCGTTTCGGTTGAAATGGAATTTACTGCCTGCCTTCCCTTCCACGGGTGATCGTTATGCGTACCCTTCTTGCCGGTTTGCTCTTCGTCGTTGCCATACCCGCGTTTGCGCAAACGTCGTTCCCGATGATTACCCACACGATGCCCGTGGCAGTTCAGCGTGGCACCACGGCGGACGTCACCGTCGAGGGGCAAATGAACTTTACCGGCGCGTACAAGGTGCTGATCGATGGCACCGGCGTTGCGGTCGAGGTTCTCCCCGCCAAGACGAAAGACCCGAAAGCGATCGCGAAGTCGGTCGTACTGAAAATCGAGGTCGAAGCGAATGCGCCGATCGGCGTCCGCGAGTTTCGCATCGCCAGTACGCTCGGGATCTCAT
>JAYSYI010000238.1:0-1831 GCA_043727665.1 Limnoglobus sp.
TCCTTGAGGATCGTCGCGAGCAGTTCCCCGGCGGCTTTCGGTTGATCGCTCTTTCGGCCATATCCGAAGTCGTCGTCGGCTTTTCGCAGTTCGCGGAACCGCTGCAGCCCCTGCACGAACAAGAACCGCGGAACCCGCTCGGCACTGACACCCTGCTGTCGGCGTTCGGTCTCTTGCGCGAGTGCGGCCAACGCATTCGCCATGCCCGCACGGTCGATACTGGCATCGGGATAGCCGAGCGATGCCGCGACTTTTCGCAGGTAGTCCGCGTGGTCGGAATCGTCGGGCGTGCCATCGAGCACGGTGAACAAACCGGGCACTTTCACCTGTGCGGCAAGGCTCGCCATTGCGGTGGCCATTAATGCGAGTGCGGATTCTTCTTGCTGGCCGATCAGCAGTACGTTCGCGCCCGATTGCATTCGAAACGCAGCTGAAGTCGGGTCTTTGATCGCGACCGCGTCGCCGAACCACGCGACGGGCACGCGCACTTCCGCTTTCGTTTTGAGTGCCTCTGCGAGCAAGCGATTGTTCTGCACTTCCGCCGCGATGTTACCTTCGAACACGAGTGGCGGTGGGTATTTGCCGTTCGCTCGGTTGCGAATGTCAGTGAGTAATTTTTCGCGGCGATCTTCGTCGAGCCAGACAACCTGGAACGGATCGTTACCTTCGACGAGGCCGTTCGCGTCGTTGTAGATCGCCTCGCCGGGGCGGGAGAGCAACCGGGCCGCATTGTTGTCTTTGCTGAGAATCAGTTGCGCGTCCGCATCGCTACATTGCAGCGCGATCCGCACCGCCATCTGGTCGATCGTACTGCGTGCGAGCGAGTAGGCCCCGCCGAGCGTTTGCGAACCGAGCAGCACGTGCAACCCGAACGCCCTCCCCTGCCGTACGAGGCGATCCAGTAGTAGTGCGGATTCTTGCGAGAGCTTGTCGTCTTCGACGAAAAACTCTTGAAACTCATCGACGATGAACAAGATTCGCGGCACCGCGAGCGGGCTGCCAGTCGACTTCAAATACTCGCGGTAGCCTTCGAGATCGTTCGCCCCTGCGGCGCGGAAGCGGTCGCCACGGTCGCGCAGTTCCGCGTCCAGCCGTTGCAACACGCTGAGGCCGAACTCGCGTTCGCTCTCGATCGCAATCACCCGCGCGTGCGGCAACAAACTCGTCGCATAGGCGCGGAACTCGACGCCTTTCTTGAAGTCGATCAGGTACAGTTCGGCTTCATCCGGGCTGTAAATCAAGGCGAGATTCGTAATCATCGCGTGAAGCAGCGTTGACTTGCCCGAACCGGTTTTGCCCGCGATAAGCGCATGTTGTGCGGTGCCACGCCCGAGCATGAGCATCTGTCGCTTGGTGGCACCCGCGCGGCCAATCGGGATGTCGAAACCTTTTGCGGTGCTGCCGGTCCAGATCGCGTCTTTGTTCGGCATGATGAAATCGAACGGCACTTCGACCCGTGCCGCCGAGCGACTCGCTTCGCCGATACGGCGTATCGTGGCGGCCACGGTCGCGCCATCGGGCGGGGTGTCGAGCGTCAGCGGGAACACCGCGAGTTCGGGTTCGAGCGGGACGAATTTGCCGTCTTTTTCCACGAGGTTAAACGCGACTTGTTCGAGATCGGCGAGGCGGAAATCGCGTGGCAAACTGGCTTTCGTGTCGACGCTGACGAGCGTACAAACGCCACACGCGGGGCCGCTACTCATGATGCTAATTAGACGGCGGGCGGTGTCCGGCGTGAAGTTCGTCGGGAAGTTCGCGATGACCAGTACGCGGTACGGTTCGGCGACTTCGCCGGCGGCGGCATTGTAATCTTCGATGCTCTTGTACTGGT
>JAYSYI010000239.1:0-17333 GCA_043727665.1 Limnoglobus sp.
CAACAAACCGGAAGCGATCACGCCCGGCGTACCGCTGTTCTTTGCTACGGCGATCACGCTCGGCGGCTACGCTTCGGGTTTGCTAGTCAAGAGCCACGGAGGCCGTCCGATCAAGGCCGAAGGTAATCCGTTGCACCCCGCGAGCCTCGGTTCGACCGATGTGTTTGCACAGGCTTCGGTACTCGGGTTGTACGATCTGGATCGCTCGAAGGAAGTCCGTTATAACGGAACCACGTCCACGTGGGAAAAGGCAAAGTCGGCACTGCTGACTCTCGTTTCCGCACAGAAGTTGAAGAAGGGCGCAGGCTTCCGCGTGTTGTCCGAAGCTTCGACCTCGCCAACGATCGCTGCATTGATGGCAGAACTGAAGCTGTTGCTTCCCGATATGAAATGGCTGCAGTACGAGCCGATCGGCCGCGAAAATGCCAACAAAGGCATCAAGCTCGCGTTCGGCGAATACGCGAACGCGGTGTATCACTTCGAGAAAGCCGATGTGATTCTGTCGCTGGAAGCGGACTTCTTGGGTGCCGGTGTAGGTGGTGTTCGCTACGCCCGCGATGCGATGAGCCGCCGCAAAGTCCGCATCGGTCACGATAAGAAGGCCGGCGATGGCGTAACGCTCAACAGCCTCAGCCGCATCTATGCGGTCGAGTCGATGACGACCGGCACCGGTGGCGTAGCCGATCACCGCCTGCCGCTGAAGCCTTCGGAAATCGAGTCGTTCCTCCGCGAACTCGCGAAGGAACTCGGCGTGGCCGGGACACCCGCCGCTGGTACGTTGCCCGCAAATGCAAAGGCGTGGATCAAGCCCGTTGCGGCCGACTTGAAGAAAGCCGGAGCGAAGGCGACGATCATCGCGGGGGACAGCCTTTCGGCCGTCGCGCACGCTTTGGTTCATGCGATTCACGCGAAACTCGGTGCGATTGGCACGACGATCGCGTTCACCGAAACCGTGCAAACGGGTCTGAACGGCTCTGATGCGGACAGCATCGCCGATGGTGCCTCCGCACTCAAGACGTTGACCGAGGAACTCAAGGGTGGCAAGGTCGAAGCGCTGTTCGTGTTCGGTGGCAACCCCGCATTCAACGCCCCCGCCGACTTCGAGTTTGCCGAGGCTCTGAAAGCGTCGAAGGCGGTCAAGGTTCACGTAGGAAATTACCACGACGAAACCGGCGTGCTGTGCGATTGGCACATTAACGAAGCCCACTACCTCGAAGCCTGGGGCGATGCCCGTTCCTACGAAGGAACCGTCAGCATTCAGCAACCGCTGATCGCGCCACTTCACGGTGCGAAGTCGGTTCTGGAAGTGCTCGCCACGGTGCTGAATAAGGCGTATCAAACGACGCTCGGCCTCGTGCAAGAGACGCACTCGAACACGTTCAACGCGAAGAAACTCGCAGGCACGTTCGATAGCTACTGGCACAAGTCGGTCGAAACCGGCGTGGTGGCCGACAGTGCCGCAACAGTCAAGAAAGTCGAACTGAAGTTGTCCGACGCGGTCGCGAAGTCACCCGCACCGGCAACGAAAGCAGACGAGATCGAGTTGCAGTTTCGCTCGGATCCGACGTTGTTCGATGGCCGCTTCGCGAACAACGGTTGGCTGCAAGAGACGCCGAAGCCGATCACGCTTTTGACGTGGGACAATGCCGCAATCGTTAGCCCCGCGACGGCGGAGAAGCTGAAGTGCGAGATCGCCTTCAAGTGGACCGCTGGCGAACACGGCCGCAGCGAAGTCGACATGATCGAGCTGAAGGTCGGCACGCAGATGCTGAAAGTCGCGGTCTGGATTTTACCCGGACACGCCGACGATGTGATTACGCTGCACGTCGGCTATGGTCGCGAGAAGAACGCCGGTACGGTCGCGATGGGTACGGGTTTCAACGCCTACAAGTTGCGGAACTCGACGGGCCTGTGGCTTGTGCCTGGAATCAAGCCGCTCGAGAGTGCGAAGCGAACCGAAGAGAAGTACATTCTCGCTTGTACGCAAGGCCAGCACGCGATGGAAGGCCGTCGTCCTGCCCGCCACGGTACGCTCGAACAAGCCCGTGCCGAGAAGAAGGCGATCGACAATCACACGAAGCACGCCTTCGACTTCGCCGATAATCCACCCGCATCGGCGGCCGAGAAGGGCCTGATGCGAGCGCTGTTACCCGGCACGCCAGAAGAACGCGAACGCCTCGCGATTACGTACAAGGACGACGGCTACAAGAACAACCAGCACCGGCACGAAGGTGAAGACCATGCCGATCACGTTCACGATGCCCGCTTGTTGCCGCTGACGCTCGTCGACGACCACAAGCCGAACAAGCTGTATCGCCGCTGGGCGATGGCGATTGACCTCGGGGCCTGTACCGGGTGCAATGCCTGTATCACGGCGTGCGTTTCCGAGAACAACGTCCCCGTTATCGGCAAGACTGAAGTTACACGCGGTCGCATCATGCACTGGATTCGCCTCGACCGCTACTTTGCGATCAAGGATGAAGTCGGCGGCACGAAGCGGATCGACGATAAGGATCGTTGGGAAGCGTTGAAGGCGAGTACTGCCGAGGTGACGACGCACTTCCAGCCGGTAAACTGCCAGCAGTGCGAGAAAGCCCCGTGCGAACTGGTGTGCCCCGTCGGTGCGACGGTTCACAGTGCGGACGGCCTGAACGACATGGCGTACAACCGCTGCGTGGGTACCCGCTACTGTGCGAACAACTGCCCGTACAAGGTGCGTCGCTTTAACTTCATTCAGTACGCCAACTACGACGCGGGCACCACGACAAGCCTGATGAACAATCCGGAAGTCACGATGCGGACCCGCGGGGTGATGGAGAAATGTACGTATTGCGTGCAACGGATCCGGAATGCCGAGATCGAAGCCGAACGCGAACACGATAACCCCGGTCGCCTGAAGGACGAACGTAGCAAGCGTCCGATCATCAAGGACGGCGAGATCAAGACCGCTTGCCAGTCGGCGTGCCCGTCGCAGGCGATTGCCTTCGGCGACTTGAACTACGACCAATACGAAGTCGGCGGTAAGTCGATCGGCTTCAGCGAAGTCAGCCGGTGGAAGTTGGAGCCGACGCACTACGGTCTGCTCGCCGAATTGAACACGATGCCGCGGACGACGTACCTCGCCGCGATCAAGAACCCGAACCCCGAACTGAAGGGGGCCTAAGCATATGGCAGCGGCTACCAATACCCACGTCGATGCGTCACTCATCGAACACGACGTGTATACCGACGATGAATTCCTGATCGGCGGGCAACATACGCTCGCCACGATCGGCGACAAGATCGGCAGCGTTTGCCTCGGAGATACCGTCACGCCCAAAGCGTGGTGGGCCACGTTCCTCATCGGCTTCTCGCTGTTGCAGGCGATGGTCGTCGGTCTCGTGTGGCTCTTTTACATGGGCGTCGGCGTCTGGGGCATCAACTCCCCGGTCTTCTGGGGCGTCGCGATTGTGAACTTCGTGTGGTGGATCGGCATCGGCCACGCCGGTACGCTGATCTCCGCGATTCTCTTGCTAATGCACCAGAAATGGCGAACCTCGCTCAATCGCTTCGCGGAGTCGATGACGCTCTTCGCGGTGATGTGCGCGGGGATCTTCCCGCTCATTCACATGGGCCGTCCGTGGCTCGCGTACTGGCTGTTCCCGTTCCCGAACAACATGGCCGTGTGGCCGCAATTCCGCAGCCCGCTGACGTGGGATGCCTTCGCGGTGAGTACGTACTTCAGCGTCTCGCTCATGTTCTGGTACGTCGGTTTGATCCCCGACTTTGCTGCGTTGCGAGATGTCGCCAAAACGAAGATTCAGCAGATGGTCTACGGTGGCCTCGCGATGGGCTGGCGTGGCTCAGCGATCCACTGGCGTCGCTACGAAAAACTGTATCTGCTGCTCGCGGGCCTCGGTACGCCGCTCGTTTTCAGCGTGCACACCATCGTTTCGTTCGACTTCGCCGTGAGTATTGTGCCGTTGTGGCACGCGACGATCTTCCCGCCGTTCTTCGTGGCTGGTGCAATTTACGCCGGGTTCGCCATGGTGATTTGGCTAGCGATTCCGCTCCGCCACTTCTACGGGATGAGCGACCTCATCACGAAGAAGCACCTGGATGTCTGCGGTAAGATCATGCTCGGGACGGGGTTGCTTGTGAGCTACGGATACTTCTGCGAAGTTTGGTTCGCGTTCTACAGCCAAAGCGTTTACGAGTGGGACACGACACTGCAACGGCTGTTCGGGCCGTACTGGTGGTCGTATTGGTTGTTGATTCTGACGAACACGATCATCCCGCAAGTGATCTGGTTCAAGCGATTCCGCCACAGCGAGTTCTGGTTGTTCATGGTTGCCGGTTCGGTCCACATCGGCATGTGGTTCGAGCGCTACGTGATTATCACAACGCTCTCACGCGACCACCTGCCGAGTAGCTGGGGTCGGTACACGCCAACGATGTGGGATTATCTGATCATGTTCGGTTCGATGGGCTTGTTCCTGACACTATTCGCACTGTTCTTGCGGTTCTTGCCGATGATTTCGATCACGGAAATGCGCGAACTGTTGCCACGAGCAGCGGGCGGACGAGACGGCCACGCGGTCATGGAGAACGCCAAGTGAGCACGAACGAAATCGCCCCCGAAACGTGGGGCATATTGGCCGAATTTACCGACGCCGACGCACTCATCGCCGCAACGCGGAGTGCCCGTTTGGCGGGTTACACCCGGATGGACGGCTACAGCCCGTACCCCGTGGGCGAAGTCGCAGACGAACTCGGCTTCCCGCGTTCGGAGATCGGCGCGATCATGTTCATCGGCGGCCTCGTCGGTGCGACGATCGGCTTCCTCATGATGTCGTGGGTCAGCGTCGTCGATTACCCGCTGATTATCGCAGGCAAATCGATGTGGTCGTGGCCGATGTTCATCCCGATCACGTGGGAACTCCTCGTGTTGACGGCATCGGTCAGCGGCGTGATCGGCCTACTTGCGTTGTGTGGCTTCCCGCAACCGTACCACCCACTATTTAACGTCCCGAACTTCGCCCGTGCGACGCGGGACAGATTCTTCCTCGCGATCGAAGCGGTCGATCCGAATTTCGACCTCGCAGGCACCCGGGCGTTTCTCGCCGGGTTGAATCCTGCCAGTGTCGAGGAGGTGCCCGCGTGAGCCAGTTCCTCAAAATAAAATCGTTGACCGTTGCCATTCTGCTGGCCAGTGCCATAACGGGCTGCCAACAGAAGATGGCCGAGCAGCCTGCCGCACGCCCCTACGAGCCGCACAGCTTGTTCCCGAACAAGCAATCGGCGCGGTTTCTCGAACCCGGCACAGTCCACATCGGCCAACTGCCGACCGACGATCCGCTACTCACGTGGCTGACGCCGAAGGGCAAGTCGCCGAGCGCGACGCCCGAGTGGAAGGCCGCCGTCGATCCGAACGGGCAATCGGGCCCATCGGCGGGTGCGCCGACCGAAGTCGGGAACTTCGTCGATGAGTTTCCGTTCGACATGACCGAAGACGATCTGAAGCGCGGCCAGCAGCGTTACAACATTTATTGTGCCGTCTGCCACGGGGCCGCTGGGCACGGTAACGGCAAGATCGTCGAACGCGGTTATCTGCGTCCGCCGTCGTACCACACCGACCCCGAAGGCAAGGCGTTCGACTGGTCGACAGGCCACGCCCCGAAGACCGAAGAGCGCACGAAAGACTTGGAATTGAAGCTCGGTTACTCCCGTGGCTTCTACCGTTATAAAGTGCAAGTTCCGCTGAAGGATGTGCCCGTCGGGTACATCTACCAGGTGATTACTTGGGGTTACGGCGGGATGCCCCAAATTGCTTCGCAGGTTCCCCCAGCGGATCGCTGGCGGATTGCGGCGTACATTCGGGCACTTCAACTGAGCCAAAACTCGGCTGGGACCGGCGTGCCGGCGGATGTAACCGCCGCCGCAAAAAACACCGGCCCCGCCGCAACGCACAAGTAAGAACAGAGGCCCCCGTGAGCGAACACCACAATCACGATTCGGATTACACCGCACCGACGGTCGACGTCGATCATGGCAAGCTGCGCCGCATCGCGCTACTCTCCGCGGTCGTCGGTACCATCGCTTTCGTGGCGCTCGGCCTCGTCAATCTGACGGCGTACGGCGCGAGCGAAACCACGACCGAACACGCCCACGGTGGACTGCGCGATTTCTTCCTGACATACCAAGTCGGGTTTATCTACTGGCTCAGCCTGCCCGTCGGCGGTATGACGCTCCTACTGTTGTCGTACCTCACGAGCGCTAGCTGGGGCCTCGTGTTACGCCGCTTCTTCCAAGCCGCCACCCGCACGTGGCCGATGATAGCTGTGCTGTTCGCGCCAGTCGCCGCAAGCTTGTTCATGAGCGAAGAATCGTCGTTCTGGTGGGCTGTCGAAGCCAAGGACATCGATTTCGTCAAAGACAACCAAACTGCAATCGAAGAGATCGCACACAAGCAGCATCTCTACCTGAACTGGCCGGGGTTCCTGGTGCGTGCCACGGTGATCTTCACGATTTTCGGGCTGATTATGCGTGGGATCAAGAAGTGGTCGCCGAAGGCGGAAGATGAAGGCAACGAAGTTTACAAGAACAAACTCCTGATGCTCGGCGGGCCAGGCGTGGTTGCCTGGGCACTCCTTTTCACGGTTGCAATGACAGACTGGGTGATGTCGGTCGAGCCAACGTGGGCCTCGACGATGTTCCCTGTGGTGGCGGGTCTGAACTGCCTCCTGACGGCGTTCGCGTTCTGCACGTTCCTGTTCTACACCATCGTCGGCAAGAACCAGACCGTGCTGGACATCGTCAAGGATAAGTTCCGCATCGACATTGGCAGCCTAACGCTCGGTTTCACGATGATCTGGTCGTACGCCTCGTTCTGCCAGTTCATGCTGATTTGGGCGGGTAACATCCCCGAGGAAATCGGCTATTACAAGCGACGACTGAACGGCGGCTGGGAGTACATGGCCTACTCGCTGATGATCGTCCACTGGTTCCTGCCGTTTATCATTTTGCTGTTCCGCCAAGTGAAGACCGACCCGCAACGGATGCGGAAACTGACGGTAATGCTACTGGCCATCTGTGCCATTGACGTGATCTGGTGGATCGTGCCGAGTTACCCACACGTGAATGGTTACCTACACGTGCCAATGGCGATTGCCGCAGTCGTCGGCATCGGCGGAATCTGGGGATTGTCGTTCACGAAGGAACTCGCGAAGTCGAACATCCTTCCGAAGAAGGATACTTCATTCTTGGCGAATTGGAGACATCACTAGGAAGTGGCGAGTGGTTAGTGGCGAGTTTTCATGCCAGCCCGCAGCGCAAATAAGGGTTGAGCAATTCTAACGTAGGGTGCACCCCTTGTGGGTGCCGGTTCCTGTGTCATAGACTGGTAGGTTAATCCCAAGCACCCACAAGGTGTGCCCCCTACTAAATTATTACGGTACGGGGATTGCCTAGCACATCGGGCTGACCCGATAAGATCGAGTGAACTGCGAGCGTTCTGATTTAGGGGAGGTTGGCTATGAGCGAACTACCGAAAGACTCGACGGAACCGAGCCGTTGGGCGACGATATACGAAACGATGACCGGTGCGACCGCTCCTGGACACCAGCACGCCGACGATGTGCCGGGGGCTTCGGCGGAGAGCCAAACTGCGGGCCACGAAGCGGATCGCTTCGATGCACGTGGCATTCTCTACGTGCCGGCACTCGTGGTCGTGACTGTGATTCTGTCTTACGCGCTGATTACGGTGTTATTCAGCGCAGTCGAGATTGGCAAACCGCAAGCCGATGCCTCGGCGAGTGAGAAGGCCAAAGAAGAATCGGCGAAGCCGTACTCCGAGCGAGTGGTCAAGATCAGCTCGACGGACGAGAAGGCCCCGTTTGCCGCACCGCGTCTGGAGTATATGAAGCAGCTCGACAACCCGAAGGCCGACCCGGTGTTCTACCGGTCGTACACGCCTGCCGCGAGCCGTACAAACACTTACGAAATCCGCCCACAAGACCTCTATCCGGACCGTTACACCGATCCGGCCACGGGTAAGAAAGTCCTTGCCGAAGATGCCCCTCTGATCCCGGTCGATCGTGCGATACATTTGCTAGCAAGCAAACTGCCCGCCCGCAAAGACCTCAAGCCAACGACGACCGTGACGGACACAGCGAAGTTGTCCAACGGTGGCCAACCGACGGCCTCAATCAAAGTGGCGGCGGCTCCCGTCAAGGCCGAGGAGAAACACTAATGGCACGACGCACACTGCTGTCGTTCGCCGTATGGGTTGCGGTCCTGGTGGCTTCGCCGTTTGCGACGGCGCAGGTTTCGTCGTACGGGAAAGCTGTGCGGTTACCGCGCACGCCGGATGTGGGCAAAGATGTCGGTGTCGAGCAGAAACTCGGCGAAACGATCCCGATGCTCACGGAGTTTTACGATCACGAAGGTAAGGCGATCACACTCAAGGATTGCATCGGCGGCAAGCCGACAATCCTGATCCTTGCGTATTATTCGTGCCCAAAGCTGTGTACCGAAGTGTTGAATGGCCTCGTCGGCGAGATGCGTGAACTGAGCCGCAGTGGATATGTTGCCGGTCGCGATTACAACGTCGTCACGGTCAGTATCAACCCGAAAGAGTCGCCACCGTTCGCCCGCATGAAACGGCAGAGCTACCTCAACGAGTACGACCAACGCGCCGAGACCGAAGCCGGTTGGTGGTTTTTGTCCGCGAATCAGGGCCAAGGAACGAACGTCAAAGACGCACAGGCAAAGATTACCGAAATCGCAAACGCAGTTGGGTTCAAGTACGAAGTCGATCCGTCGGGGAAGGATTTTATTCACCCGAGTACGATCATCATCCTGACGCCCGAAGGCAAGATCTCGCGGTACTTCCACAATCTGGCACCGCAAGATTACACCGCGAAAGACATCAAGTTCTCGATGATCGAAGCGTCGAATGGAAAGATGGGGAAGTTGACGGATCGCATGGCGATTCTCTGCTTCGCCTACGACGAAATGAGCGGGAAATACACGATGGTAGCGATGCGGGCGATGGGCTTGCTCGCGTTGCCGTTCCCGTTCCTCATCGGGTGGATCGCTTACTCCGCGTGGAAGCGATCCAAAGTCGAAAAGAAAATCGTACGTACAGATGACGGCACGGGCACAGACCTCAAGTAGCTCGTGCGAAGAGCAAAACACTAGTCGAGGGTGAGGAATATGTTACTTGCCGAATTGGGACTTCCACTGTGGCCGGTGCAAGCTACGGAGTTTGCGGTCCAGTCCGATCAACTGTTCGTCTACATTCTCGCCGTCACTTCGGCGTCGGGGATTGCGGTGTACGGTGCGCTTGCGTACTTCTGCTTCCGCTACGCGAACAAGGGCGATGGCCGACGCACGCCGCGAATTCTCGGTTCGCACAAGCTCGAATTCATTTGGTCGGTCATCCCGCTGATGTTCTTCCTCAGCTTCTTTGCATGGAGCGTCGTGCTGTTCGCCGATGCGACTCGCCCACCCGAAGGTGCCCGCGAAATCTTCGTCGTTGGTAAGCAGTGGATGTGGAAGATGCAGCACAACGATGGCGTTCGCGAGATCAACGAGCTTCACCTGAAAATCGGCGAACCCGTTAAGTTGACGCTGACCTCCGAAGACGTGATTCACGACTTCGGCGTGCCCGCGTTCCGCCACAAGATCGACGTGATGCCAGGCCGTTACGTGAGCACGTGGTACAAGCCGACAAAGGCCGGCATTTACCACATCTTCTGCGATCAATACTGCGGCCAAGGTCACTCGCAGATGGTCGGCCGCGTTCACGTTCTGACCGAAAGTGATTACGCAGACTGGAGCGAAGGGCACAAGACCGATGCACCCGGAACCCCCGGTGACCGGCCGACCGACGGTACTCCCGCATGGCGTGGCCAAGCTCTGTTCCTGAAACTGAATTGCATCACTTGCCATAACAACGTTTATGACACCACCGCCGCAAACACCTCGAATCGCGCACCCAACCTCGAAGGCCTCTTCGGCTCGATCGTGCCGATCCAGGGTGGCAAGACGGTCGTGGCGGACCAAGCCTACATTCACGAATCGATTCGCTATCCGATGGCGAAGGTTCACGATGGCTGGAAGCCGATCATGCCCGCGTTCCCAAAGTCGCAAATTACCGACGACGAACTCGCCGACGTGACCGCATACATTCACTATCTACGCCTCGGCAAACTTCCGAAGCGGACCGATGGCAGCGTTGCTCCTGTCGGCGCACCCGTCGGAACGGCGACTTCACTTGGGGATAGTTCACCAATCGTTAACCCAACACCCGCACCGGCACCGGCCCCCGCGCCTGCCCCGGCTACGTCATCGACAACGACTCCAAAGGGGGATAAATAACCGTGAGTACGGCTACCCGAAATAACAACGCGATGGAACTCGACTACACTCCGCAGACGGCTCCGCCCGTCAACGATGTCGATGGTCCACCCGCCGTTCACTATCTGAACAACGACTACGGATGGCTGTCGTGGTTGCTGACCGTCGACCACAAGCGCATCGGCATTCTGTACCTCGTATCGGTATCGATCTTCTTCCTGTTCGGTGGCCTCGCCGCCGGTCTAATACGAATCAACTTGCTGCAACCGACCGGAGCGATCCTCGAACTCGATCAGTACAACAAGGCGTTTACCGCCCACGGTACGATCATGTTGTTCCTGTTCCTCATCCCCGTCGTACCGGGTGTGCTGGGGAACTTCTTCGTACCGATGATGATCGGCGCGAAGGACATGGCCTTTCCTAAATTGAACCTCGCGTCGTGGTACGTATACATCTTCGGGGCGGCGTTCTTCGTCGCGGTACTGCTCATCGGTGGCCTCGATACCGGATGGACGTTCTACCCGCCGTATAGTTCGAAATACTCGCACATGAACGTGCTGCTCGCCGGTCTCGGCGTGTTCATTACGGGGTTCTCGTCGATCCTCACCGGCTTGAACATCATCGCAACGATTCACAAGATGCGCGCCCCCGGCATGACGTGGGGTCGTATGCCGTTGTTCGTATGGGCGATGTACGCGACCAGTGTGATCCAGATTCTCGGCACGCCCGTTCTGGCCGTAACGATCGTGCTGTTGGCCGTCGAGCGACTGTTCGGCGTCGGGATCTTCGATCCCTCACTCGGCGGCGACCCGCTATTGTTCCAGCACTTGTTCTGGTACTATTCGCACCCCGCCGTTTACATCATGATTCTGCCCGGTATGGGCGTCATCAACGAAGTGATCACCTGCTTTAGCCGCAAGAACATTTTCGGCTACAAGGCCGTCGCGTGGAGCACAATCGGGATCGCCGTCGTCGGCTTCCTCGTCTGGGGCCACCACATGTTCCTGTCCGGCCAAGGCATCTATCTCGGTATGGTGTTCAGCATCATCACAATGCTCGTAGCCGTGCCGAGTGCGATTAAAGTCTTCAACTGGACTGCCACGCTGTATCAGGGTTCGATCTCGTTCCAGGCACCGATGCTGTTCGTGATCGGGTTCATTGTGCTGTTCACCATCGGCGGGCTAACGGGCTTGTTCCTCGGGGTGATGGGCACCGATATTCACTTGCACGATACGTACTTCATTGTCGCGCACTTCCACTTCACGATGGTCGGCGGGATGATGTTCGCATGGCAAGCAGGCCTGCACTTCTGGTGGCCGAAGATGACGGGGCGAATGTACTCGGACTTCTGGAGCCGACTCGCCGCAGTAACGATGCTCGTCGGCTTCAGCCTGACGTTCCTGCCGCAATTCGTGGCCGGTTACCACGGGATGCCACGACGTTACCCGTACTATCCGCCAGAATTCCAGATGTTGAACATCCTGTCGACGGCGGGTGCGAGCATCCAGGGTATCGGCTACGCAATGCCGTTGTTCTACCTGACCGCGTCGCTGTTCTTCGGCCGTCGCGCTGGGGCGAATCCGTGGAAGGCGACCGGCCTCGAGTGGCAGACGCCTAGCCCACCGACGATGCACAACTTCGAAGAACTGCCGATCGTCACGCACGGCCCGTACGAATATTCGATGCCGAGCCGATATGCACTGGAAACCGGACCAGAGACCGTTCACGCGAACGGCACGCACGGGAAAGAAGGAGCGAAGAGTGGCCATTAGCACTGCACACGCGACCGAAGGCAATCCGCCGATCGTCGCGCACCACTTCAACAACCTGCGCCAGCAACAGTCTTCCGTGCGTTTCGGCATGTGGCTGTTTCTGGTGACGGAAGTGCTCTTTTTCGCCGGGGTTATTTGCGCGTACACTTGTTACCGTATCTGGTACCCGATCGAATTCGAAGCGGCCAGTACGGCACTGAACCCGCTGATCGCGGGCATTAACTCGTTCTTGCTACTTACGAGTAGCTTCACGATGTCGCTGGCGATTCGTGCGGCATACAACGGAAACCAGCCCGGTTTGAAAATGTGGCTCGCCGTCACGATTCTGCTCGGCACCGCATTCCTCGGCTTCAAGGCCCGCGAGTATTACGTCGACTTCGAGGAAGGTCTCGTACCCAGCGCGAAGGTTGCGATCGTCAGCGATCACGATAGACATTCGGTATTAGACCAACACAAGACAGTAAGCTTGTTCGGGCAGAAACTCGAACATGCACTGAAGGAAAAGAAATACTACAAGGAACACCCCGAGAAGTTGAAGGAAGTCGACTTCGATCGCGCTCGCTTGTTCTTCGTGTTTTACTACAGCATGACGGGGTTGCACGTCGTTCACATGATCGTCGGTATCGGTTTGCTCGTGTGGCAATTGGTGCTCGCGAACCTCGGCTTCTTCCGCCCGCAAGAACGCTACGTCTACGTCGAAGTCCTCGGCCTCTACTGGCACTTCGTCGAAGTCGTCTGGATCTTTCTGCTACCGCTGTTGTACATGGCCGGCCACCATTCCGCCGACCATTTACACCTATAAAATGCATTCGTCTGTATTGCGTATGTAGGGGCACACCTTGTGTGTGCCAGTTCTGGATGTTGTTGATTCCAAGGCACCCACGAGGGGTGCCACTACAATTGTGTAGCGTATGTTTATGTAGGGGCAGCCCTTGTGGGTGCCGGTTCTGGATGCTGATGCCACAATCTCTGCCGGAGTCTGACCGTGTCCACACAAAAACCGACCGTCTTCGAACACGAACATGCTGGCCCGCCATCGGCAGCTGCGTCGACCATGATCTTCTTCGCACTCGCGGGCCTCACCGCGATGGCGCTAATGATCGGCTTCCTCGAACTCGGCGCATTCAAAGTGTGGGTGAGCCTAGGCATCGCGGTCGTGCAAACCGCCGTCGTCGGCGTGTTCTCGATGGATCTCAAGCAATCTGACAAACTGACGTGGCTCGTAGTCGCTGCGAGCATCTTCTGGACCTTCCTGCTGTTCCTGTTCACACTCACCGACTTCCTAACGCGGCACTACTTCGCATTTTAAGGAAGTTGCAGAAAACCATTCGTAGCGAATCTGCGAGACGAAACCCGTCTCGCGTTTCCTTGCGAGATCCCGTTAGCCGGCGCGCTAGTTTTTAAGATGTGCAAATCAAACTCCGGCCTAAATGATGCCGATCCACCCACGAGCACGCGGTGGGCATCAATATCGGCGATGAAAGCCCACACGGCGGGGCTTTGGCAACTCGTCGAATAGTTGAAACTGTGCAATGTTACGACAATTGCCGTAACACAAAGAGGATTCGCATAAATTCTGTACACAGCGGCAAATGGCTTGTTAATCGTCGATGTCGTGCGAAGCACGACGAAAAGGCGAGCAGGGCGTAAGCCCCCTAATTCTTCCCAAGTTGTAGACAATTTCTATTTCAATGATACAATCTCCTTTCCTATCCATCCCGAATTGCGCATGACACCGACTGGATCAGGGTGCTTACCCACCCGGCTCGCCAAGAATCTTGACGGCGATTGAAGGCATTAATGAAATTCATACATTCATTTTCACTAGTGAATTGGGCACGGACTTCACGAAATGATCTACGGTCAAACATTTTGCCTCGTTGTACCCAAACTGTAAGAAAACCGGCGGGAAGGTGAAGTCGATCAAGACCGCTAAGGGTAAAAATCGTGAGGTAACGGCGTTGCGACTGGCGGCATGGTCGTTGAAGCAAAGCAAGAGTGACTTCTGTGCATATTTGCGTCGACAGCGTTCGCGGTTGGGACATCGTGCAAGCCCGTAGCGCGAACAAGGGGAACCCACACAAAACTCCTTGCCGTGTCTCGAACGCAGATAGCGCAACGCCTTGTTTGCGCTTTTTGAAGTTCCGCAATTCGAATGTAGGGGCACCCCCAGGTGATGCGAAGTTGGCATTTTCATCAAATTTCCGCGAGATTCTTGATCCTGTTTCTGTTACGGCTGCTTCAGTGGTTTCTTTATCCCGAAGGGATAGTAGCCATTAGCCCCAGGTCGCGCTTCGCGCACCTGGGGTACGAGCGAAATAACAACCGACCCCGAAAGGGGTCGTAGCGGCAACATCGCATCGTTCGCAAGGATATTTTGCGATCGAATCGGTCTTTTGTATTGCATTCCGCACGCCTCAGAAGGCCGCTACGACCCCGTTCGGGGTCGGGACCATTTGCGTTGTTCCCTGGGTGCGCGGAAGCCGCGACCCAGGGCTAATGGCTGAAATCCCGTTGGGATAAAAAACCAAAACCAGGATGATCCGAAAACCCCGTCAACGGCAACTTCGCATCACCTTGGGGGCACCCCTTGTGGGTGCCGGTTCCTGCGTCAGTAACTGGGAGGTTGACCCAAGGCACCCACAAGGGGTGCCCCTACAAAATTCTTTTGGAATGCGAATCGCCTGCAATTTAAGAGTAAAATGTATGACCTGCCTGGTTTGCGGGCCTGAAAGGTCCGTTCCTAAAGTCCAGGTCGGAGCAAGCGAAGCGAGCGTAGGCCTGGGTAGACTGAAATCGGACAATGGTTTTCGCGGAAATTCGATGAAAAGCTCAACTTCGCATCCCCTGGGCTTATCTTGGACTAGGAGTTGAATCGCTTTGCGACTGTTCTGCGAATCCTGTCATTACTTCTTTTCCTGTTCCTTCCAGAAGTCGACGACTTTCTTTAGGTTGATCGCTTCTAGCGAGGGGATCGCTTTTAGCATTTTGGCATCCCGATTGTGTTGGTAGTCCAAATAGAGGCGTTGCAGTGGCATTTTGCTTAAGGGATTCATATCCGTGACTTTCGTGTTGTCGATCGTCAATAACCGGATTGGCATGCCAATGAGTGGAGTCAGATCGTGTACCTGCGTGCCCGTGAGAAGCAAATCTTCAATTGGCATTCCTTTTAACGGCGACAGGTCATCGACTTTCGAGTGATTCAGACAGAGAAATTTCAACGGTTGTCCGCGTAACGCTTCGAGATCGATTTTCGTTTCGCCGCCGCCGATGTTCAGGCTTTTCAGTTTCATCCCTTTGAGCGGCAAAATATCGTGCCCAGCGAACCCCCAGACACTCAGGATTTCGAGTGGCATTCCTTTCAACGAATTGATGTCGGTTATCTTGAAATTACCCTCGAACTTGACTTCGCGGAGTGATAATCCAATCAGCGGACTGAGATCCGTGTAGGTGCCGGAGTAAATCCGCAGCTTTTGCAGATGGCGGAGTTCGCGCAATGGCGAGATCGTTTGAATTTGGTCTGCACGATCGATGACGATGCTGGTGATGCGTTCGTCGGTAATTTGCGAATCGACCTTCCCATGGAAGCCGGGATTAAGCCGGATTAATTCGGCAACGACCGACTCCAAATGTTGTCGCGAAGTGATCGCGACATCACCGACGGGAACCCGCACCAGTCGTAGCCCGGAGGTATTGTTACGAGATTCGAGGCTCGCACTCGTTCGACATTCCCGGATCTTCCAGTCCGATGACGCATCTGGAAATGCCCCGCCAGCTACCAATCTTCCGGCCTCGTAAATATCGTCGGTGTATTCGCTGACGTTACCGTGCATATCGTGGATACCGAGCCGGTTTGGCTTGTAATTTCCCACGCGCGAGGTCGACTGCAAACCATTCTCTTTGAGATTCCCCATCACCGCAGTCCATGTCATCGAAGGCTCGCCAGAATAAAAATCGCAACTGAGGTCGGCGTCAGATTGTCCGGGGCCGTTGCGGCAGGCGTACTCCATTCCTTGTATGTCGGCAACCGGTACACCCAACCGCTCTCTTGCGTTTTCCGGTTCAATTGCCGAATGTATTCCTGGCAGTCGTTCCACGATACGCGCTCGACCGGATACCGTTTGAGATCTTCATCGGAAACGGTGCCAACCGCATCACTGCCACCATGCGTTCGCGAAAAGTGGCTCGGGTCGGTTCCCGGCCCGATGACCTTCTCCCACTCTTCGCGAGTCAGTTCGTATTTGCCAATGAAGAAGTCGTAGGGAATCGTCACTTCGTATTTGCCCACGACGCCCTTGTCCCCACCGAGTTTCGACTTCCCGGCCGGAACGCGGACAAACTCGATACCGAGCGAATTCGTGAAGGTGTTGACAATCTTCTCCACAGGCTTTTCAACAACTTCGATCGGTGGCGATATGGCTGGCGCTTTCGGTTTCGCGAGCAGAAACGCCAACAGCAATGCTACTAGCGCAGCGCTCGATGCAAATCCGATTGCAGCGACGGAAGACCACTTCTTCGACCGTGCCCGCTTAGGCGGTACGGGTGGCTGAACGGTAATGCCCTGCTGCAAATCCTTCAGGCATCTCTCTAAAACGACGGCGACTTCTTCGGCCGAACTGAACCGCAGTTCGGGTTTCTTCTCGTGGAGTTTCGAGATGATATCGCAGAGCCATTGCGGCGTTTCGGGGATGATTTCCCGGATTGGCCGTGGGTCTTCCTCAACGACGCGCTTGAGCACGGATAGCACGCACGATGCACGGAACGGCGGTCGCCCGCTGACCATCACATACAGTACGCTGCCGAGGCTGTATAAATCCGAGCGATGATCGAATGCATCGCCCCGCGCTTGCTCTGGGGCCATGAACATCGGCGTGCCGACAACCATGCTGCTCTGGCTCAGGCTCGCATCGTCGGCGGCGCGGGCCAAACCGAAATCGGTAAGTTTCACTGTGGTGATGACGCCATCTTCGAGCAAAACGTTGGCGGGCTTGATATCGCGATGCACTAACCCCGTGGCATGGGCGGCGGCCAATCCGCGCGCGATTTGCGACCCGATCTTCAACACTTCGGCCACGTTGAGCGGACCGGTACGGTTGAGGTGCTGTTGCAGCGAGATGCCGGGAACATATTCCATCACCAGGTACGGCGTCGGCTTCTCTTCGACGGCATAAATGCGAACGACATTCTCGCTACGGACGGCCGCACCCGCACGGGCTTCGC
>JAYSYI010000240.1:0-5753 GCA_043727665.1 Limnoglobus sp.
CTTCGAACTGTATGGCCCATCGGACGATTTCCCAACGGAGTTCGCCATTTGGTCAATGGTGATTACCGGGACGTTCGGTACATGGATGTCGCCGCTGACTACGCCTTCCAGTCGTTTCAGTGTGTGGATGCTACGGTCGTCGGTGCGAAGCGAGAGCAGCGTCAAACGGGGGTTGAGTGCCGTGGTCTGGGCGATCGCATTACCAGAGTTATCGCCGTCGAACATTTGCACCATCTGCCCACCCCCCATGAAGAACACTCGGCCACCACCCCAGTTACTGTAATTGTTGAGGTTATATTCCTGCTCCGGAATCAGATCGGCAAACAGTGGTCGGCCATCTTCGTCGATCGCACGGGTCAGCCGCACGTTCGATGCGCCTTGCCAGTTGAGGCTCGGTAACGGGGCGATATCGAGACAAATCTGCACGCGGCCCGCACCGCGGGTAATGCGGTTACCGGGGAAGCGTGCGGACAGCGATTGCACGCGAACCGGTCCCGTAGTCTGGTTCGCGAGTCGTTCGCCGATGCCATCGATCAGCAAGATCGGCGCGGTTCCCGGCGTCAGTGGGTTGCGGTTTGTGCCGTCTTCATTCCAGGACATTCGCACCGCACGGCCACCGCTGTAATAGCTCGTGCTATTGGCCGTCACGTTCTTGGGTAACGGCAGTTCGGTCCGATGATCTTCGTGCAAAATTGCTGCATTACAAATCGCATCGAGCGCCTGCCAAATGGGGATCGCCTTGCTGGTGACAGTCACGAGCCGGTTCGGATCTTTGACTTTGCCGACGACGAGAACGAGATTGAGGCCCGTCTTCTTGGCAAAGTCTGCGACTACGGCAGAAACGGGTATATTGCGGTAATCGAGCGCGATCGATTTGTCGCTGAGGTGGCGTTCGGTTTCCGCGAGTTTGCCAAGTTGAACGAGGAGCGTTTCGGCACGGTCGCGCACTTCGACGTCGGCCGATTGCTCGACGGCGAGTTTCAGTGCGGGAATAGCAGCGGTGCCGAGCGTGCGCAAACCGAGGCTGGCGCGTTCGCGGTCTTCGAAACGCGGCTCGGCGAGTTGTTGAATGAGAATTTCGACGGGAAGCGTCTTGGCCGGTTCCGCAGTCGAACTGACGCCGAAAATCGCAGCCACCCCGATTGTGCCGATAAATCGACGCATGGACGTCACCCTCTTGCGATGCGGAACCCGTTTCCACGAACCGATATCGTACCGTGTCGCACGCAGCAGATACAAGCAACTTCTGGCGAAGTTTGTTGCAAGTTCGAGATTCGCGCGAATCTTTGCCGATGCCGTAGGTCGGGGTGCGGTCGGCTCGTATCTTATCTCATTACGAAACGGAACCTGACCATCACGCGACTATCGCCATGAAACCGTATCATCTTTGCGGCATCGGAAATGCCATCGTCGACGTCTTTCTCGAACTGAGCGATGCGGAATTTGCGCCGCTCGGCTTCGAACGCGGCACGATGCGGCTCGTCGAGAAAGTCGAGCAAGACAGCCTGTTTCGCGCCTTCCACGATGCCAACCGCGACTTGCCGCTGGTTAGCGGTGGCTCGGTGGCGAATAGTGTGATCGCGCTCTCGCAACTCGGCGGGAAGGGCGCGTTCATCGGCTGCGTCGGCGACGACCAATATGGAATGCACTACGCATCCGAGTTCGAGAAACTCGACATCGACATCGGCAACCCGATCCTTCGCGGCGAAGCAACGGGTACCTGCGTTTGCGTGATTACACCCGATGCCGAGCGTACGATGCGTACGCACCTCGGTGTCGCCAGCCACCTGGCGGCCCGGCACATTGATGCCACACGCATTCAGAACAGCGAGTGGTTGTTCATCGAAGGCTACGTGTTCGCGAACCCGGAAACCGGCCAATTGGCGATCAAGGAAGCGATTGCCGTCGCCAAGGCTGCCGGTACGAAGATCGCGCTGACATGCTCCGACGCCTTCGTGCCCGCCGTGTTCGGTTCCGCGTTCCACGAGGCACTTCGCCAAAGCGATCTGCTGTTCTGCAACGCCCCCGAAGCCTGTGCCATCGCGGGCGTCGAGAAGCCCGAAGCGGCGTTCGCAAAACTCAAGGAACTCGTGGCAAACGCGGTCGTGACCGATGGTCCGAATGGTGCGTTCGTGCGGTTCGGCGGCGCGGAATATCACGTGCCCGCGTATGCGTGCAAGCCGATCGACCTGACCGGCGCGGGCGACATGTTCGCGGGGGCGTTCCTCTACGGGATCACGCAAGGGCTACGGCCCGATGTGGCGGCCCGCGGCGCGAATCTGCTAGCGATGAAGGTCATCACGCAAGTGGGCGCGCGGATCCACCACAGTACGAAATCGCTTTGGGACGAAGCCGTCCGGGGGGCATAAGCATGGCACGTTCGAAACTGTTCCTGGCGGTCGACATCGGTTCCGACATTCGCAACTACGCGGTGCTGATGCAGCAAACGCTGGCGAAAACCGGCGCGGCCGTGAAGTGGGTCGAACCGCACAACTTGCACGTCACGCTGAATTTCCTCGGGGATGTCGACGACCGCGACATGCACACCGTTTGCCGCGCCGTGACCGCCGTGGCGGCGAACGAGCCGGGGTTCGCGCTGTCGATTGCGGGCATCGGCGCGTTCCCCACCGTGCGACGGCCGAAGACGATCTGGGGCGGAATCGCCGAAGGCACGGACTCGCTGAAGCGACTCTACGATACGCTCGAACCGAAGTTCCTGGCGCTGGGGTTATACCGCAAAGAAGAACGCGGCTACACGCCACACCTGACGTTAGGCCGCGGCAAAGACGAATCCGAGGAAGGCTTACTCGCAGCAGAAATCGCGAAGCACGCCACATGGCACGGCGGCGAAGAGTTCATCGACGAAGTGATGATTTATTCGAGCGAACTCACCCGCGACGGCCCCGTCCACGCATTAGTCGGCCGCGGCAAACTCGGCGGGTGATGGCTATTTCGTCCAATCGATCCAACTCAGTCCTGGCACGCGCACAAAATCGCGGATGTTGTCCGTCACCACGATTGCGCCAAGCTCCAGTGCCAGCGCCGCCAAACGGAGATCGTTGCGCCCCACGTTGAGCTTCATGCGACGTAAGATTTCATGCCGAGTCACCGCCGCTTCTGTGATCGCAACGAGAGTATATCGTGAAAGAAACCGTATTGAATCATTCAGACGGTCTGCACCACTGGCTTGCTGCTGGTGAGTACGAGCACGTTGGAGAAAGGACAACCACCCACCAATGACTTCTTCCACATTGACTGAGGCAATGGCGATCACATTACCAGAGTTTGGTTCGGAATGAGTCATTTGACTCGCAATAGCCTTCGCGTGGCCATTGCGTAGATGTGTGATCGTGGTGGTATCGAGCAGGAAAAGCGTCAGTCCGAATCCTCGACAGCGTTTACCACTTTTCGATATTCCTCAAACGCGATTTCCATTTCGGCATGCAACGGATCGGCACGCATTCGTGCGCAGATTTCCTCTGTCGTTTCCGTATCGGTCAACGTTAGCGTCCGAATCTTGCCGCCGTTTTGCAGTCGCTTTCGCAGCGCGACATTTAGCGCCGTCATCGCCGCCGATTCCGTTGCGCCTTCGGCAGTTAGCGTAACGGGGCTTTGCGTGGAGGCACGGTAGCCTGTTGATGATGGCTCGACGAGTACAGCGATTTCCATGGATTCGGCCCCCAGTGTTAGCGGCATTGTACACGATTATGGCAAGTGGGATGTGCGGGACCGAACCTTCTGGAACACGTCGCGGTCTTTTGGTACAAAGATGCTACGCGCACCCGTAGCCCAACTGGATAGAGCAGCCGCCTTCTAAGCGGCCGGTTGTGAGTTCGAGCCTCACCGGGTGCAATCGAGGGCCGTCGCGATGGGTCAGACTCTCAATGCGCGGGTGGCCGTTTACACGGGGACGTTCGACCCCGTTCACCACGGGCATTTCGACATCATCAAACGCGGCAGTCGCCTCTACGATCGGCTCATCGTTGGCGTCGGGATTAACACCGACAAGACCACCATGTTTTCGTTGGAAGATCGCGTCGAATTGCTTTGTGACGTGGCCAAACCGTTTCCGAACGTCGAAGTCCGCAGCTTCGAAGGGCTGGCCGTCCGCTTCGTCCGCGAATCGGGGGCACGCATCATCTTGCGGGGCCTGCGCACGCTCAGCGACATGGAATACGAGTTCACGATGAGCCTCATGAACTTGCACCTCGACCCCGAAATCGAGACCGTATTCCTGATGGCGACCGAAGAGTATTCGCACGTCAGCAGTTCGCTATTGCGGCAGATCGCCGTGTTGGGCGGCGACCTGACGAAGTTCCTGCCGCATCAGGTCAAAGACGCACTCATGGAGAAGGTGAAGAAGCAGTAGCCAAAAGCCCACCAACGCTCGTTGGTAGGCGTTGTTCACTTGATTTCCTTCTTTTTGAACAGCACGATGTGCTGCCAGGGTAGGCTTTTATCGGTCTTGAGGTGTTCGAGTTCTGGGAACTGTTCCATCTCGATTGTCACTTGGCGTTCGGTCATCTTGTGAACCAGCTTGATTGGCACTTTTGGGTCTTCGAGGCGGAATTCCACGAAGGCGATGCGGCCGCCGGGCTTCAGGGAGACGATCATTTTCTCCGTCATTTCGTACGGCTGCGAGAACTCGTGATAGACATCGACGAGGATGATCAGATCGACTTTCCCTTCGGGTAATTTCGGGTCGGTTTCGGTGCCTTCGACGAGGTCGATGTTGGTTACATTCTCTTTCTTCGCGCGGGTTTTGATCAGCGCGAGCATCTCGGGCTGAATGTCCACGGCGAGAATTTTGCCTTTCTCGCCGACGAGCGGTGACATGCGAAAGCAGTGGTAGCCGCTACCCGCGCCAATGTCGGCCACGGTCATGCCAGGCTGAATTTCCAGTGCTTTCAGCAGTTTCGCGGGGTCTTCTTCCTTCTCGCGTTCGGGGCGTTCGAGCCAACCCGCACCTTGGTGCCCCATGACGTGTGCGATCTCGCGGCCGACGTAAAACTTGCCGATACCATCCGGGTCGTGGAGCTTTCGCGTGTCGTAACGCGGCTTCTTCGGCTCTTCGGCCTGCGCGAACAGGATCCCGAATACTACGATCCAACTGCTGATTGCGCTACGCATAATACACCTCTGTGAAAAGTTACTTCCAGCATACCGGAAACTGGGCGACGATGTCTTTCTCGAAAAATTGTGCAATTTGTTGTTGACTTCGAACTTCGTCTTGAGTCTAATCGTGAACAAGTCGAGTTGATTGATTACGGCAAGATTATGACACTCTCCCCCTTAATTTCTGTGAGATGGCTCCTCACTCTGGCGGCAACGCTAGTGGTGCTGGTTGTGTTTGGCGGTAAGGCAGACGCGGGTTGCGGAGATTATGTCACCATTAATGGCGTGACTTTTGATATCCCGATGGCTGGCCATACTGTTTCTGCTGAACCGGCTTCGCCGATTTTGCCCAAATGTCACGGGCCGAACTGCTCGGCCAAGCCAAACCCCATCCCGCTGTTACCGCCGGTAAATAATTCGAAGCTCGCACCGCCGATCGATGAATGGGTCGCCAGCACACAAGCGATAGCGGCTCAATACACTTTGCCCAAAATTTCCGCTGCAATTGTGTCTGTCGGTACCCCAATCCATTGCTCCTCGATCACTTTTCGTCCGCCCCGTTCGATCTAATCCTCCGACCGGTAACTTCGTGAATTGACGTTGCGCCTTCGTGGCACTTCGTCGTGCGAATCGCTGTA
>JAYSYI010000241.1:0-1819 GCA_043727665.1 Limnoglobus sp.
CTACTGTGCGCGGCTCGGGTACCTCATGTGGGTGCAGGGCGAATGGGCGGAGTCCGCCGATACGCTCGATGGGCAGTTCGTTCACCGGAACGTCGATCGCGAAGATCGCCGTGCGGCCCCTGCGCCGACGGCGGTCCTCGATAAAGCGAAAGACAAAGAGCCGACGAAAGACGCCGAACCTGAAGTGATTTTGCACGCGCGTTCGTTGCGCCTCGAAGATGCGGCGCTCGGGATGATCGCGGTTGCGGACATTGTCGAACTCGAAGGGAACGTTGCCACGCCGGTCGATTACAAACGTGCGAAAGCCCCCGACATTTTCGAAGGCGCATGGGAGCCGGACCGTGTGCAACTCTGCGGGCAGGCACTGTTATTGCGTGCGGCGGGCTATCAGTGCGTTAGCGGCATCGTCTATTACGCGGCTTCCAAAAAGCGCGTTCCCGTGATTTTCGACGATGCACTCGTCGCACGCACGATGTCGCTGCTCGCCGGGTTTCGGCAGGTCGCCGCCAATGGCAAGATGCCGTTGCCGTTGGTCGATAGTCCGAAGTGCCCGCGTTGCTCGCTGATCAGTATTTGCATGCCCGACGAAACGCGAATCCTCACAGAAATCGGCATCGAAGGGATCGCCGCCGCCTTCGCCGAGGAGTTTTTACCGACCGAAGAAAACAAACCCGCAACGCCGAACGGACGTCGCACAATTCTGGTTCCGCGCTCCGATGCACGCCCGCTGCATATCAGCGAACCCGGCGCACGCCTTGGCAAAACTGGCGAACGTCTAAAAGTCGAACTCAAAGAGAAAGAGTTGCTCACGGTGCGGTTGATCGACGTCTCGCAGGTCTGCCTGTACGGCCCGGTGCAAGTATCGACGCAGGCACTCACCGAGCTGATCGACGCGGATATCCCCGTCTGTTATTTTTCGAGTGGCGGTTGGTTTCGCGGCATCTCGACGGGATTTTCGCACAAGAACATCGAGATCCGCATCCGCCAATATGCGATCGCCGCCGACCCGAAACAGGCACTCGTTTTCGCGAAATCATTCGTGACGGGAAAGATCCGCAACTGCCGCACGCTGCTGCGACGGAACTTGCCGGACGAATCGGGTTTGGTGCTTCAACAACTCATCGAACTCGACGACGAAGCCGATAAAGCTTCATCAATCGAAACCCTTCTCGGCTACGAAGGCATGGCCGCGAAGCTATACTTTGCCGCGTTCGCCCGACTCATGAAAAGCGAGTTCGACTTCGATGGTCGCAACCGACGCCCACCGACCGACCCCGTGAATGCGACGCTTTCGTTCCTTTATGCGATGCTCGCAAAGGAGTGTCACATTGCCGCACAAACGGCGGGGTTGGACCCGATGCTCGGTTTGCTCCACCAGCCGCGTTACGGTCGGCCATCGCTGGCGCTCGATCTCGCCGAAGAGTTCCGCCCACTGCTCGCCGATTCGGTCGCACTATCATTACTGAATACCGGAGAACTGAAAGCCGAGCATTTCGTTCGCCGCGCCGCCGCCTGCGCACTCACCGCCACCGGCCGACGCACCGTTGTTACTGCTTGGGAGCGTCGACTTCGCAGTGAAGTCACGCACCCGATTTTCGGCTACTCGCTGAGTTACTCCCGCGTCATTCCCGTTCAAGCCCGACTGCTGACGCGGGCCTTGATTGGCGAAATCCCCATCTACCCCTCATTCAAAACGCGCTGAAAATGCGTAACACGTACATCATTGCGTATGACATCGCAGACGATAAACGGCGATCGAAATCGCACAAGATTTTGAAAGGCCACGGCGACGCATTGCAATACTCACTGTTCCGCTGCG
>JAYSYI010000242.1:0-1819 GCA_043727665.1 Limnoglobus sp.
TCACTAATGGCGACGATCGTAATCGATACGAAACAACCGGCCGCGATGCGGGTCGAATCGCTGTTCGCCCTGGAATCGCTGAAGGCGAAAGAGCTGACCGAGACGGTGAAAATCGCACTCGCTTCGACCGAGCCGAAGCTGCGTGCCGCCGGCCGCGTGGTGACCGCAAAAGCGAACCCCGAAGCCGCCGGACGCGAATTGCCACTGCTTTTGAAGGACGAAACCGCAACAGTCATCGAGAAGCAAATGGCGCTCGGCGTACTCGGCGGCCTGAAGGAGTCGAAAGAAACCGATGCCGCCCTCGATGCCTGGATGGATCAATTGATCGCCGGAACGGTGCCTGCCGAGTTGAAACTCGACGTTCTCGAAGCGGCCTCATCGCGTTCGACTATAAAGGACTTGAAGCTGCACGCCCCGCTACGCGAGAAGGTGGCGACGTACGACAAACAGGTGCGAGCGAAAGCCGGCTTGAACCTGACGATTCGCAATTCGGAAGTGCTAGCGGGTGGCGATGCGGACCGCGGTCGCAACCTGTTCTTGAACAACTCGGCAGTCTACTGCCAGCGTTGCCACAAGCTCGACGGACAGGGCGGCGAAGTCGGCCCCGTCATGAACAGCATCGCCAAAGATAAGACGCGCGAGTATCTGTTGGAGTCGATCCTCAACCCGAACGCACAGATCGCGCAAGGCTTCCAGAGCGTGATTCTGAACCTGCTCGACGGCAAGACCGTTAGTGGCGTACTTCGTTCGAAGGACAAGAAAACCTACGTGCTAGTGACCCCCGAAAACAAGGTGCTGAACGTCTTGGCCGAGGATGTGGAATCCGAGAAACCCGACAAGTCCGCAATGCCCGAAGACTTGTACAAGAAGCTCTCGAAACGCGAGTTGCGCGACATCGTGGAGTTCCTGGTGAGCATGAAAGAGCCACTGAAACCGTAAACACGAAAACGCCCACGGATGCTCTTCCGTGGGCTTTGACACTTCTACCCCACTAGCGTAATCACGTTGATCTCTGGGCGGGAGCCGATGCGGGCGGGGATCGCGGAGACGCCGAGACCGCGCGAGACGTAGACGGTCGTTTCAGGGGCTTGCACGAAGCCACGCAGATACTTGTCGCCATATTGCGAAGGCACCCATGGCGTGCGCAGTGCGGGGAACACGATCTGCCCGCCATGTGTGTGGCCGCTTAATACCAAGCCGACTCGCGGGTCGGTCAGCGTTTCGGCGAAGTCCGGGTTGTGGCTGAGTAACAGGCAGGCATCGGAGCGCTTCGCCCCGGCGAGCGCGAGGTCGAGGTCGGGTTGGCCCGTCCACATGTCGTCGATGCCACCGAGGCGAAAGCGGTCGCCACCCTTTTCAAACCAGACGCCATCGTTGGTCAATTCGCGAACGTGCGCGGCCTTCATGCCGTCTTTGGTCGCCTGCGTACCGTGCCAGTGGTCGTGGTTCCCGATGACGCCGAACACGCCCATCGGGGCACGCAGTTCGGCGAGCGCATCGAAACACGGGCGGATGTATTTGCCTTCGCGCAGGCAGTAATCGCCGCCGAGCAAGATGAGATCGGGCGACAGTAAATTCGTCGTGCGAACGATCGAGTTCACGTAGTCGATGTCGACGTACGGCCCGTGGTGAATGTCCGTCAGGAACGCAACTGTGGTGCCATGGAAACTCGCGGACAGCCTTGGGAGTGTCAGCGTTTGGCGGTCGATGCAGACCCAACCCGCCTCGAAGAAGCCGTAGCCGGTTCCCCCGATGGCAACCGCTGCGGCACCTGCGCTGGCCAATTTCAAAAATCCACGGCGATTCATCGGGGAAGCTC
>JAYSYI010000243.1:0-1815 GCA_043727665.1 Limnoglobus sp.
GGCGGTACGGATCGCCGCGAGTTCTGGCAGCGTGCCGAAGACCGCAACCTCGGCACCGCCCGCACCTTCGACGCACTCGGCCTGCCCGAATATTACGCGATGGAAGCATTCGTGCAGTGGAAGGAATAGGCCATGGACGCAATTGTCGAAGAACCGGAACCGGAGTGCGAGTTCGATGGCCCGTGGAAAGAGGCCATCGAATGGTTCTTCGAACCGTTCATCGAGTTTTTCTTCCCGCAAGTCTACGCAAACATCGACGTCGAACGCGGGCATGAGTTTTTGGACAAGGAACTCGAACGCATCGCGCCGGATTCGGCCGCAGGCCGTGGCACCGTCGACAAACTCGCGAAGGTCTGGATGCGCGATGGACAGGAACAATGGCTGCTCATTCACGTGGAAGTGCAGAGTCAGGAACAGTCGGCATTCGCGGAGCGAATGTATACGTACAACCACCGGCTGTGCGACAAGTACGGCACGATGCCGGTGAGCCTGGCAATCCTCGGTGACGACCGCCTGAACTGGCGACCGAGCGCGTTCGTGGCAGGACGTTGGGGTTGCGAAGTGCGGTTCACATTTCCGACGGCGAAGCTGCTAGAATATGCCGCAAGGGAAGTCGAACTGGCAACCGACCCGAACCCGTTCGCGGCGGTGACGTTGGCCCACTTAAAGACGCTCGAAACCCGCGGCGACCCAAGCGCGCGAGTGCGATGGAAATTGGCACTCGTACGCAGCCTCTACGATCGCGGCCTCGATAAACGCCGCGTACGATTGTTGTTCAACACGATCGATTGGATAATGAAATTAGCCCCACTACGCGAGACTGTATTCATGAACGAAGTACACGAAGCCGAAAAGAAACAAGCTGAGCCATTTCTGTATCCGTACCAACAAGTGTTGGCTGCACAGGAACGCAAACAAGAACGCAATGAGAATGCCTACGAGAACATTGAGTCGATTCTCGACGTCAAGTTCGGCGAGGCTGGCATAGCACTGATGCCGCGCGTCCTTCAGATTCAGGATCCCGCTGCACTTAAGAGCTTGCTTCGTTTTCTCGTAACGGCACCCGACCTCGACGCCGTTCGCGAACGATTGCCGAGCTTGCAGTAGCGTTGCGTGCGCCTTGCGGCTGGCTGTCGTCTCGGATTGTGGGCATTTGCTTTCCGCGTTCCACAACGGTGAGATCATGCGTCGCATTCTGCAACTCGCTTTGGCCGTGATGCTATGTGGCGTCACGGCAACGGAGGCGTTGGCTTTGGGAGGTTTACACCCGGCGGGGAAGATCGAACGGGACTACAAAAAGGACTGGCCCGGCGGCCTGCCCGATCTGATCAATTCCGCCGACCGCGTTTGCGGTTACTGGGTCAATGTGAACGATTTCTTTTACTTCCGTGGCGATGTCGCTTCGCTGAACACGTTTCTCGCCGCGTACGGCAAACTGCCCGATATCGCGTTGACGGTGGTACTCCACACCGGGTCCAAGCCGATGACCGGCGCTCTCGGTGGCGATCAAAAGACGCCGTACGACTGGAGCCTGGAGATCTACCGGCGTGGTTGGGGAACGCCGCACGACCCGCGACAAACCGAGAAAGAACCGGGCTACCTCATCGCCGTCCACGTCTGGCTGAGCGACGCGATCACCTTAAAAAACCTGGAGATTCCGAAGCACATCGACGACGTGCGTTCGGCTGGTGAGATCGAAGAGTTCATCCACAAACATCGCAGAAACGCTCTGGAAAAGTGACTACTTCGCGATGCACTGCACGCTCACCGTGGCCTCGGAAACGACCGCGTACTTGCCATCTTGCAACGCGGTAC
>JAYSYI010000244.1:0-1814 GCA_043727665.1 Limnoglobus sp.
CAACACGCGCTCGGCGTGGAACAGCTTTTAACCGAGCAAGAAACGATGTGGAACGAATGGCGAACGAGCCTATCAAACTGGCAACAATCGATGAAGGACGCGCCAGTCTTTGCGAGCGGGGTGGCGTCAGCCCCCTGATTCTTCCTGCGAGTGCGGCGGGATCAGTGGGCTGACACCCACCGCTCGCCATGAGAGAGGGTGCCATGTTTGCTGTGATCATCCCGGCTGCGGGTCAGTCGTCGCGGTTTGGTGGGCTGGAAAAGAAGCCGTTTGTCGGGCTGGATGGTCGGTCGATCTGGCAACGGTCGGCGGAATTATTCTGGACGCGTAATGATGTTTCACGCGTGTACATCGTTATTTCACCAGACGACACCGACTCATTTCGCGGTCGGTTCGGGCACCTGCTGGCATTCGTGAATGCGGAGACTGTCGCAGGCGGTTCGGAGCGATTCGAGTCCGTGGCGAAGGCGCTCGCACGAATCCCGGACGATGTCGATTTTATCGCCGTCCACGATGCTGTGCGGCCGTTGGTCACGACTTCGCAGATCGATTCCGTATTCGCGGCAACGCAAGTTCACGGGGCGGCCATGCTTGCGGTACCGGTGGCGGATACGCTGAAAAAAGTCGATCCGGAATCGCTACGGATACTCGACACGGTGCCACGACAGGGACTCTGGCAAGCGCAGACGCCGCAAGTCTTCCGTCGCGATTGGCTCGTCGAAGCGTACGCGAAACGCAGCCAACTGAGTGCCGCGATTACCGATGATGCACAGTTAATCGAAGCGATTGGCCATGCGGTTTATGTCGTCGCCAGTAGCGCAACGAACTTCAAAATCACGACGAAGGACGATCTCGAACTCGCCGAAGCCGTCGTGAAAGCGCGGCATAAAACCATCGCCGAAACGCCAAGTGGCGGAAACTTCCACGACGAACCGGCTTGGTAAAAACGTAATCGTCCAGCCTGTAGTCACCATTGAAAAACGTGCAAATATGAAGACAATACAGTAGAGTTAGCCGTACGAGAACTCACGAGTACAACCGATGACAGATTCCCTGTTCGACCTGCGTGGGAAAGTGGCGCTCGTCACGGGCGGCAACAAAGGCCTCGGTAAGGCGATGGCACGCGGTTTGGCCGTTGCGGGGGCCGATATTGTCATTGCCAGCCGTAGCGAAGATCAATTGAAGTGCGCGCTCGAGGAGATTTTGCACGGCACCGGCCGATCCGGTGCGTACTTCGTGACCAATGTGGCCGATAGAGATAGCGTGCGGGCTCTGGCCGATGCTGCCCTCGCGAAAATGGGGAAAGTCGACATCCTGATTAACAATGCGGGGATGAACCACCCGCAGCCGATCGATGGCATCGACGACGATGTGTGGGATAAAATTCTCGAAGTGAATTTATCGTCGGTAATGGCTCTGACGCGAGCATTGGCACCCGGTATGAAAACGCGTCGTTGGGGGCGAATCGTACATATCGCGTCGATCTTCGGGCAAGTATCGAAAGCGAAGCGGAGCGCGTACTCGGCCACGAAATCGGCATTATTCGGATTGTGCCGCGCAAATGCCCTCGACTTGGGGCCTTACAATGTGACTGTGAACTGCATCGCACCCGGCCCATTCCTAACGGATATGCCGATGTCGATACTTTCGGAAGAAGAGAAAAACGCATTCGCAGACCACACGGCACTGGGCCGATGGGGCGACCCGAGCGAGATGATGGGGCCTGCTTTATTTCTGTGCAGCGACGCCGGTAGTTACGTCACGGGCCAAGTTTTATTCGTCGACGGCGGATATTTGGCAAAATAATGTGAAGT
>JAYSYI010000245.1:0-5735 GCA_043727665.1 Limnoglobus sp.
TCGCTACTTTATTCGGTCGATTGCTTCTCGTCAAGAATCTTGACGTGAAGAGACTTTACCCTAAGCTACTTTTCATGGCGCGTGAACCCGATTCGATCGACAGCATGATGCACGACTGGCTGGCGGTGCGGCCCGACCTCGACCCGTCGCCGCTCGGCCTCGTCGGTCGCGTCATCGTTCTCGCGCGACACCTCGAACGCAGCGTCGAACTCGCGCTCAAACCGCACGGCCTCACGCTCGGCCAGTTCGATATTCTTGCCACGCTGCGTCGGCACGAACCGCTCGGCGGCATGAACCCGACGATGTTGTGTGCGAACGTGATGCTCTCGACGGGCGGGATGACGAACCGACTGGATCGCCTCGAAGAAGCCGGTTGGATCGCGCGGAAATCGGACCCAACGGATCGCCGCGGCGTCGTGGTGATCCTCACCACGCGCGGTCGCCACACGATCAACGCGGCGACGGCCACGCGGTTCGCCGAAGCCGATGCCTCGTTGCCCGAACTCAGCGAGAACGAACGCGAGAAACTCACCGATTATCTGCGTCGGTGGCTCGCGTCATTCGCTTGAAATTACACATCGTCTTTGCCGCGAATCTGGGCCTTCAACATGTGCCGGAGGCGGCCTTCGATCTTCTGGTGAGCCTTCTCGATTTCCTTCTCGCCGAGCGTGCGATCCGGTGTTTTATAGGTCAGTGCGAACGCGAGCGATTTCGTTCCGGCGGGGATGCGATCGCCGGTGTAGACATCGAACAATGTCGCATCGCTCAGCAGTTCGCCGCCACCCGCGAGTAGCTCTGCACGCACCGCATCGACGGTCGTTTCCGCAGAGACGATCAAAGCGACATCGCGCTTGGCGGGCGGGTGTGTGCTGAACGGCCGGTAAGCATTTCGCGTCGGCATCGCCGACAGGATTGCCTCGAAATCGAGTTCCGCCACTTGCACGGTCTTATCGGTGAAGCCGAACGCCATCGCGACTTTCGGGTGCAGTTCGCCGAGCGTGCCGACGACTTTGCCGCCGATCACGAGTTCGGCCGCCTTGCCGGGGTGCAAGTGTGGGATCGTTTTCGTGCCGCGACACGTCACGCCAACGAGATGCAAATCGGCCGTCAGTGAATCGACGATGCCTTTGAGGTCGTAGAAATCGACTGACACCGGCTTGACACCTTGCGGATCGTCCCACGTGGTGGCGGTGCGGCGACCGCACAAAACGATTGCCACTCGGCGCGGTTCGTCGGGCAGTGCATTTGCGTTCGGGAGATACACGGGGCCGAGTTCGAACATCGCCACGCGCGGGTTCGATTCGAGGTTGCGTTGTGCCACCGCCAACAGTCCCGGTAACAGCGTTCGGCGCATCGCGGCACGTTCCGGCGAGAGCGGGTTCACGATATTCACGAAGCCCGATTTCTCAGCGGGCAGCCCGAGTTTTGTTTCCGCTTCCATCGAACTCAGCGAGTAAGTCACCGCTTCGAACAACCCGAGTTGCACCAGAATATCGCGGGCGTGCTCTTCGCATTCGAGCGACGGATTGCCCTTCGGCGTCGGCATCTCTTGCGATAACAGCGACTCCGGAAGTTTGTCGTAACCGGTCACACGCGCCAGTTCTTCGATCAGATCTGCTGCACCCGTCTGAATGTCCAACCGTGTCGGTGGAACGGTGACGGACCAGCCCCACATCGTCGTTTCCACCTGGAATTGCAACGCTTTCAGCACGCGCTCGACTTCCTCGGGCGGTAGGTCGAACCCGAGCAAGCGGGCAATTTCGCGTTTGTTCAGTTCGATAATCTGTGGCGGTAGCGGGGCCGGATACTGTTCGACGACCCCCGCCAGTACCTCGCCGCCCGCGTGCCGTTGAAACAACTGCGCGGCCCGTTTCGCCGCCGATGGCACGATCTCCGGGTGAATGCCTTTGCTGAATCGCGAACTCGCTTCGCTGAACAAATTGAACTTGCGTGCCGTCTTCCGCACGCTGACGAAATCGAACGCGGCCGATTCGAGCAAGATCGTTTTCGTCGTCGCAGTCACTTCGGTATCGTGCCCGCCCATCACGCCCGCAATCGCGATGGCACCGATATCATCGGCGATTACCAAGTCCTCGATATTCAGCGTGCGATCTTGGCCATCGAGTGTCTTGAGCGTTTCCCCGACGCGCGCACTGCGCACAATAATCGTCGGAGTTTTGCCACCCGCACGCTTCACCAGCACGTCGTAATCGAAGGCATGGAGCGGTTGGCCGTATTCGATCATTACGTAGTTTGTGATGTCCACGACGTTGCTGATCGGCCGCATACCTGCGTATTGCAACCGCGAGCGCATCCAGCGTGGGGCTGCGCCGATTGTGACGTTGCGAACGATTGTGGCCGAGTAACGCGAACAGAGTTTCGCGTTCTCGATGCGGACTTTCACGCGGCCTTCGGCAGTGTCCGTAACCGTGGGAACGCTCAGGTCCGGTTCGGTGACGCTTCCGCCCGTAAGTGCTGCGACTTCGCGTGCGATACCGAGTAACGACAAGCAGCGCGCCATGTTTGGCAGCACGTCGAGTTCGACGACGATGTCGCCGAGTAGATCGGCCATCGGCGTGCCGGGAGCTGCGTCGTCGTCGTCGAGAATGATGATGCCGTCGTGGTCGTCAGCGATGCCGAGTTCGTAGTTCGACATGCACATTGCGTCGTTCATGACACCGCGAAGTGCCTTCGGTTCCAGCGTAAAAACCGTCTTTTTGCCGTCTTTGTCGGCGTAGAAGTATTTGCTGCCGCGCAACCCGAGCACGACTTTCATGCCGCTCTGCCCCGGTGCGATGTTCGGCGCACCGGTGACGACCGTCTTCGTTTCGGTCGCACCGTATTCCAGCGTAACGAGCTTGAGTTTGTCGGCTTCGGGGTGTTTCTCGATCCGGATGACACGGGCCACCACTACCTTGTCGCTGTCCCAAACGAGGCCCGCATCTTCGGGCTTCACGTGCAACCCTGCCGGTGCCGCACGTCCGAACAACTTCACGCCCGCCGACTCGAGGCCCGCGAGCGTCAGCCGTTCGACGAGTTCCGCCGGATTCGCAGGCAGGGGCACGTATTCACTCAACCACGATAACGGAACGAGCATGGCAGAATCCCAAGGAAAACGAACGCGAACGGTATCAGCTTTGTTTTGTAGGTCATAGCCGATAGTTTGGGAGGGACCGATTTTTGGACCGCGACGATATTTTTCATCGCGACAATCGAATCCGATTCGACGTACGTCTTGGTTGCAGTCGCCCACTTCGTACTGAAATTTGAGGCACCAGATGTCCCAGTCCCGCCGCCGTCTCTTCACGGAATGCCTCGAAGCCCGCGATGTGCCGAACGCCAATTTAACAGGTAGAACGTTTGAAGATACGAACCTCGATGGCTTTTACGACCAAATAACGAGGTATGCCAATGTCTGTGCGCCGCCACCCGAATATGGGGTTGCTGGCGTCACCGTCGAACTCGACCTCGGTGGCGATGGGACTTACGAACAAACCACGACTTCCGACGCAGCGGGCGAATATCGCTTTACCGATGTCCCCGACACGGGTATCTTCGGCATTCACAAGATTCGCGTCTCGAAGGCCGGTTTCGTCTCGACGACATTTTCGCCTAATTCGTTCTCGGTCATGAACGGTGAGGTTTCTACTTTGGTGAATCGTCTGGTTGTCTTCCCAGACTTTCCCGGCAGGTTGCTCGAGCTCCCGCGATTTTCCAACAATCCACTGTTCTTCGGTCTCGTTCGTGCGGGCGGGTGGGCGGGATCGCCAGCGGCACGGTCTACTTCGATAAGAACGGCGACGGAAAACTTTCCGGAACTGATACCGGCATCTGACGAGACATCGAAAGCTTTTCCAACAACGGCGCAAGTGTCAACATTTTCGATGCCGCATCGAAACGGGTGACCGTGTTCGGCGGTAGCGATTTGACCGCAACCGGCAAGCAAACGCTGCTTGCGAATTTCTTCGCCGGCGACAGCAACGACCGCACCGGCGTCCGCGTCAGTGCCAAAGACATCGACGGCGATGGCAAAGCTGACATCATCACTTCGTCGAAGTCCACGATGAACGCCGGCACCGAAGTGAACGCCTACCTGGCGAAAGGCATCAGCATGAGCGGACCGGGTGAAACCCGCTTCCGCGTGCCCCCATTCGCCGATTTCCAGGGCGGCCTCTACGTCGGGTAAGCGCGAGCGTAACGCAGACCACATTAACACTGCGTCAGTACAATAGTACTCGGAGGATTGGCCATACCGATGCATGACTGGACGTGAGTCAAAGCGAAAATTTACCACGCAGTCGAGAGGCGAAAAACCTACGCTCGCACCAATCGATCGCGATTTTCGCTAACGTGCTTCGTGGCGTTGCGGGTGTCGACGACGAGCTTCGATTCGGCGAGAATCCAACCGTAATCGTACGCGCTGTGGTCGGTAGCAATCAGCACGCAGTCTTGGGCTTGTAGATACTCGGCGGTCAGCGGTTGGCTTTCCATTTTCAGGTGGGCATAGTGCCGCGTCGGGGGCAGGTTCGGAATGTGCGGATCGTTGTACGTGACGGTTGCGCCCTTCTTCAAGAGCAATTCCATCAACTCGAAGCCAGGCGATTCGCGGGGGTCGTCGATGTCCTTCTTGTATGCCATGCCGAGGATCGCAACGCGGCTGCCCTTCAGCGGCTTGCCGGTTTCGTTGAGGGCATCCGCGACTTTGGCCACGACATACGTCGGCATACCGGTGTTAATTTCACCGGCGAGTTCGATGAACCGCGTGCTCATGCCGTACTGGCGTGCCACCCACGTCAGGTAGAACGGATCGATCGGGATGCAGTGCCCGCCGAGGCCGGGGCCGGGGTAGAACGCTTGGAAGCCGAACGGTTTCGTCTTCGCGGCATCGATCACTTCCCAAACATCAATACCCATGCGGTCGTAGAGCACCTTGAGTTCGTTGACGAGCGCGATGTTAATGGCACGGTAGGTATTTTCGAGAATCTTGCTCGCTTCCGCGACTTCCGGCGACGACACCCGCACCACGTTCGGCACGATGGCGGCATACAACGCACACGCCACTTCGCTGCTGTTATCGTCCAGCCCGCCGACGACTTTCGGGATCGTGTTCACCGAGTGCGTGGCATTGCCAGGGTCTTCGCGTTCGGGGCTGAACGCGAGGAAAAAGTCTTCGCCGGGTAGCATTTCCGAACGTTGCAGGATAGGCAGAACGACATTGCGCGTCGTGGTTGGGTAAGTGGTGCTTTCGAGTACGACGAGTTGCCCCGGGCGCAGTTGGCCGGCGACCGCGTGTGCGGAGTTGATGACGTAACGCAGGTCGGGTTCGCGCGATTCGGTCAGCGGCGTCGGCACGCAGATGAGGATCGCATCGACTTCGCCGAGGCGGTCGAAACGATCCGTGGCGGTGAAGCCGACGGCGCGCATTTCGGCGATGGTCGTGTCGGATATTTGCTTGATGTACGAATGGCCCGCGTTGAGTTTGGCGACTTTTTGCACGTCGATATCGAAGCCCATGACCTCGTACCCACGGCTAGCAAACGCACGGGCGAGGGGCAGACCAACGTATCCCAGCCCGATGATGCCGATTCTTGCCGTTTTTGCAAGAATCCGAGCGTGTAGTTCTGCAAAGGTGTCTGACATTCCGGCTCCATCCGTGGCTCGTGTGGCCAATCCTGGCCACGATGAACGGTTATGCACGAAACTCGCACCGCCTGTCAACGCAGATTACCACCCGC
>JAYSYI010000246.1:0-1808 GCA_043727665.1 Limnoglobus sp.
GCCATTCGTTAGCTTGCGCGGCATGTCGCGCGGCACCGAACCGGGTTATCTCGGCGTGTCGCACCGTCCATTTACGCCGAGCGGCCCTGGCAATTCCAACTTGAAGTTGGCCAACGGCGTCAATTCGGATCGACTCGATCATCGCCGCAACCTACTCGAATCGTTCGACGACACGCGACGCGAAATCGATGCGTCCGGAACGATGGTCGGCATCGATAGTTACACCGAGCGCGCACTCGAAATGGTGTCGAGTGGCGTCGTCCGCAATGCGCTCAACATTGAGAAGGAAGATGCCAAAGTTCGCGAACGCTACAAAGGTGTCGAACAGTTCCTGACGGCACGGCGGCTGATCGAAGCGGGCGTCGGCTTCGTGACGCTTTCCATCGGCGGTTGGGACACGCACAGCGGCAACTTCACCACCTTGAAGAAGCAACTTCCGAAGGTCGATCAAGCGATTGCGAACCTGATCCAAGACTTGCACGATCGCGGAATGCAAGACGATGTCGTGACCGTGATGTGGGGCGAATTTGGCCGCACGCCGAAGGTCAATACGAGCGCGGGCCGCGATCACTGGTCGCCCGCAATGGGCGCACTCGTGGCGGGTGGCGGCCTGAAAATGGGCCAAGCCGTCGGCGCGACAAACTCCAAGGGCGAACGCCCCAAAGATCGCGCCTATACCGTCCCGCAAGTCATGAGCACGCTCTATCGCGCCATCGGCATCGACCCCGCGATGACGTTCCCGAACGGCGCGGGTCGCCCGATGTACGTTCTGGACGACCGCGAGCCGGTCAAAGAGCTGCTATAATACGAGTGCTCGTTGTGCCAGCGCACATCGGGCGTCGGTTTCCGCACGCGACTCATCCCACCTGAAGACCCCTTGCTATGCGTATCCTCCTCACATTGAGCTTGTTTGTCAGTGCATTCGTGTATGCGAATGCGGCAGAGGCACTTCCTACCCCGGCGGAAATTGTCGCGTTCCCGGCACAACTGACCGTACGCGGGTCGGACGATGCCCCGCAGTTGCTCATCGATGGTAAGTTGCCGAACAATCGCTCGGTCGACCTGACTTCCGCCGTGAAGTACAGCGTTTCCGATGCGAGTATCGTTCGCGTCAACGCCGATGGCCGCGTCTTCCCGTTGGCGAATGGCCGTGCGGAAATCGTTGCGACATTCGGTAGTCTGAAAACGAAAATCCCGACGATCGTCGAAGCGATGGAAACCCCGCGGCCGTTGAATTTCAACAACCAAATCGAGCCGATCCTCACGAAACTCAGTTGCAATTCGGGCGGCTGTCACGGCAAAATTCAGGGCCAGAACGGCTTCCGCCTCTCCCTCCTCGGGTTCGATCCCGAACTCGATTACACTACGTTGCTAAAGGAATCGAGGGGCCGACGGCTGTTCCCCGCCGCACCGGATACCTCACTGTTTCTCACGAAGTCATCGGGCCAAGTTCCGCACGGCGGCGGTAAAAAGATGGATGTCGGCTCCGAGGAATACAAAATTCTCCGCCGCTGGATCGCGACCGGTATGCCGTACGGCACCGCCACCGACCCGACGATTGCGAAGATCGTCGTCTACCCGAATTCGCGGGTTCTCGACCGGCAAGCCCGCCAGCAACTCGCCGTCCACGCACACTATTCCGATGGCACCATCGAAGATGTGACACGCCGTTGTCAGTTCGAAACGAACGAGACAGAAGTGGCAACGGTCAACGAATCGGGCCTCGTCCAAACGCTGTCGATGACGGGTCAAGCCGGCGTGATGGTCCGCTTTAGCGGGCAAGTCAACGTCTTCCGCGCCATCGTGCC
>JAYSYI010000247.1:0-1797 GCA_043727665.1 Limnoglobus sp.
TGACGGCGACGTTCGCGTAACGTGTGGATGCGCGAGTAACACAAGTTCGCCAGATCGGTGTCGCCGTTCGCGGCATTCATCTCTTTAGCTAGCTGAAAATAGAGTCGTTCGGCCTTGTCGTAATCGTTGTTTTGCGATGCTTGCTCGGCTTGCACCCAGAGCGGGTGGTTCGGCCAACCGGCGGGTTTGCCGTTCGTTCGTGGCGTCGCGGGTAGCGATGCCGAGGCGGTCGAAACATACGGAACCGCACCTTCCGTTGGCGTCGGCGATTTCACGATGAAGCCTTCCTTTGCAGGGCCAGCGAATTGAATCGAAGTCCGTGGCAGATAGCGAAAATCGTCGGCGGGCGGTTGGATCGGGTACCAGATACTCTGATCGTCTTCGGACTTCACACCGGCACCGAGAATGCGAACGATACTGCCATCGGGAATCGTCGCTTTCCGCGTTTCGAGCGGCTTGTTGATACCGATCTTGCCCGCCGCGAGCTTGATCGTACCGCTATGCGAAACGACCGCGTTCTGCGGGAACGACTTGCTTTTATCGACTTCCACGAACAAATGGTTCACCCAACTCAGCGAACCTTGTGGCGGCTGGATCGCCACCCAGTCGTCGCCTTCGAGGTGATCGACGATGATCGTCGTGTCGCGGAACAGCATCCCCGTGTCGGCCCCATCGACCTTCGGCGACGCCCGCACCACGACTTCTGGTGCCATGACCGTAGCTAAACTGCGGCTACTTTGACCGTAAATCGGCAGTCCGCAAACCATCACGAAGACGATGCTCAAAACCGTTTGCGAGCGCATGACCGCCTCCGCACAGGGAACGACTAACGAAGTCACCGGAATACCGCACCTACTCAACCGGTCAAGCTCAACTGGCAATAGCGAGGTGGTGCCTGGAATGAAGGTTTCTCGTCTCGCAGACTCGCCGCGACTCCCTCGCTAACAATTGCGATGCCTACCCACACGATTTCTGAAAGTCAAGATGCTTTCGACGATTTGACGTAAGTCAGAATTCGCGACGTGCGCAAAGTGACACCAAAATGTCGCGAAATGACATAGAAAAGGCGCGCCGTGACATAAAAAAGGCGCGTCCGGTCGATTTTCGGTCGCATATTGGCACGAAACGGTCGGTAGTTACGGCAATTGTTAGCCCTATGATTTTCGACGTAACCCACAACAACAGTTCCATTTGCGGCAAAAGGCCTCAGAACAAATCAGGAATTTGCGATCAAAAAGTGTCATTTTGAGACCGAAAAACACCCGAAAAACCGGTTTTGAAGCCTCCGCAATTGTGACTTACGTCGATTCTGTTAGAGTGCAAACCATGGATTACGACATCAGCCCCGGCGTCGAACGAGCATACCAAAGTGCATTGGCATGGGCCTCGCGACGGTCCCCTGGAACCGTGCGCTCGCCCGATTCGAGCGACTGGTTGCTCGGGTTACTCGAAGAAGACGAAGGGCGGCCATACGCACTCCTGCAACGGCTACGTGTCGATGTGCCGAAGCTTTGCCACTTCCTCGAAAGCGAATCTTCTGCGATCCGGAACCCGTCGGAACTCTACACGCAAGCCCGTGGCTACTCGCTTCAGTTACGCGGCGAACCGACGCTGACGACGGACATCGTGATGTTCGCACTATTGATTTCCGATGACACGCTCGCCGAACATTGTGCCACTTACGGCGTCGATTTGGCTCGGATCGAAGGGGAACTGCGCAGCGAGATGATTGTTGCTCCAGAATCGATCCAGCAACCACCCGGCGAGTTCGTGGTGCCGCAACCGACCGAACTCGCC
>JAYSYI010000248.1:0-5689 GCA_043727665.1 Limnoglobus sp.
TCGGGCGACCATGCGACGCTTTGCACGATGGCGTCATCGTGTAAGCCGTTCAGTGGTAGCATGACCATTTTTTCTTTCGCGGCCACATCGAGAATGAAGACCTCCGATAGTCGGACGGCGGTGCGGTTATCGACATCGTTGTAACTTAAAGCCACCACCTTTTTGCCATCGGGCGAAAACCGCAACCCGACAATCGGGGCACCGCCATCGGTGAGTTCGTCCATCACTTTGCCATCCATACCGACGAGGCACACCTTATAGGTTTCCTTCGCATTGTGACTATGTGAAACATACGTGAGAAACGATTTGCCATCGGGCGAAACATCCATGATCTGGTGGCCAGCGGGCAACGTCAATTCCGTGCGTTTTTTGCTCGCAATATCGATGCGATGATGGATCGCCGCTTCACTGACATAGTTCGGGTTCTTCTTGCCATCGACGATGGTTTTATTCGTGACCAAGCCACTGGTGATGATACTTTTGCCGTCCGGCGACCACATGGCCGTCAGTGCCTCCAACCCTTCGGGCATCAGTTCGTCGCCGTTGCCTTTGCCATCAATATCGCGAAGATACAGTTTGCGAAACATCCACCCCGTGGCATCGCGTTTCGTATCGGTGAGCATGGCCATTTGCCGACCATCCTTGCTCAGCATCGCCTGCCCCGTCGAACCGCCCCAACCCTCGGCAAACAGTTCGCGCACCACCTTGCCATTCTCGTTCAAAAGCACCGGCCGCCCCGCATGATACGCCACGATCACCTCCTGTGGCCCATCCCCCTTCGGTACCGGGGCGCTAATCGGCTGCTTGGGTTTTTCGGCTTCCGCGAGTGTAAACTCGCCCCAATCGATATCCATGATCGACCCTCCCGATTCTCGCTTGAGAATCAGGGTCATGTTCGAGCCGTCAATGCTGCACACCGACACTCGGCCAGCCACATCCCGTGCTCTCTTGCCATCCACCAGGTTCCAAAACATTGCGATCTGCTTCCCGTCCGGACTCCAACAGGCGCGCATGACCACCATTGAAGACTCGAACTCCTCGGGTAACGGCACTTTGAAATCCTTTCCGGTGGCCAGATCGCGGATGAACGGCCCCCCCACGATTGGCTTGATCGGCCACTCGACTTGCTTGACGTACAGCAATCGTTTGCCATCGGGCGATAGCCGGGGGCTGAGGCAGTCGAAACCCGAAGCATTGAAGAGTTTGACCGGTTTTATCTCGGCAAGCGGAGTTAGAAACAGCTCCACTTTTTCGGTTTGATACTCAGACGTTCGGATCAAAAGTGTACTGCCATCCGCAGAAACGTCGATCACGGCTTGTTCGCCAGGGAGTTTCAATCGAGTTTTCTTGCCAGTGGCCGAGTTATAGTGCCAATTCTCGAACGGAACTCGCTCACCGCGTTTCAACCCGTCGCCGAGTTTTTCTACATCAATGTGAGAGTAGAAAATACTTTTGCCGTCGGCAGAACAGACGACGGATGCGGAATACGCTTCCTCGACGATTCTCATCGGCGTAAGCCCTTTCGCCTCCCAGTCGAGCCAACTGATACTCTGCGGCACGATTCCCTTCACTTTTGCTGGTCCGACAGACGCCTTCTCCGTGAAGACCATTTGTCGATGGCCCGCAGTCAGTCGAACGTCCCAGGGTTTGAAAGTCCCTTGATCTCTCGCCACATTGACTGGCGTACCATCGGGTTTCACGATCTCCAGTGGCATCTGATCACCGGAAGGCGAAGTGACCACGATCACCGTTTCCCGCGGTTTCGCTACCTTCGGCACGGGGGCGGAAATCTTCTGTTTCGGAAGTTCCCGCTTCGTGGGGAACCAGCCGATGAGCCGCTTGCGGTGTCCACGGTCTTGCGCTACCGGAAAGCTTTTCTCCGGGTCATCGAGCTTCATCAACCGCTTCCACCCCGTTCCGTCAGCGTTACACACTACGATTTCCCCGGCACCGAGCTGCGTTAAACCGTTCTCCGGTCGCTCGTACCATTCCACCGCTACCCGATTGCCGTCCGGCGACCAAAACCCTTCGAGACTGCCCGCTTTGATCGTGTCGTCGATGCGGGTGGATTTGAGCGTGTCGCGGTCGATGACGAGCAGCTTGCGGTACACGCCGTCCGCCGGGTCGGATCTGGTGATGGCCCAATTATGTACGGCTTTGGCAAGGATCTTCTTGCCGTCTCGGGAGTATGCGGTGGAGTATAAGTACCCCGCTTCTTTCGGTAACGAGTCCTGCGACTCGGTGCCGGGCGACCAGACGTACGGCCGCCCCCGGCGTGGGCCATACGAGCAATCACGCACCAGTAAGTCGCCGTTCGCGAGCACGCCTTCGAGATAGTGGCGAGAGTCGGGGAGCGAGACCTCTTTCCCGTTCTTGCCGCTGAGGTCGAAGCGGGTGACGGCGTACTCATGCTGCATTTCGGTGAGAAACCCCCTCCCACTCAAGTCCCACTTCGTCGAATCGCGTCTGCGGTAGATGTACTCGTCGTCGGCGGACGTGATGAACGTGTCGGGCCAGCCACCGCGGTAGTCGATGCCTGTGTCGGTGAGCTTGCCGGGTTCATGCACCGGCAGCAGGTGCAGTGTGAATTTGTCGGTGCGGTCGGGTTTCGCCTTCGGGCCGGGAATTTTGCCGTCGGCGATCAACATGGCGTACCGCCCGTCTGCGGACAGGCCGGCGAAGTGGTCGGCGTGGATCGGCCCACCGGGGAACGTCACAGTCTTCACTTCTTCACCGTCCGGAGTGTACGCGATCAGCTTGCCCGCGATTGGGTCGATCATCCACAACAAACCTTCGTCTTTCGCGAGTTTCGGCACGGGGGCGGAAATCGGCTGTTTCGGAAGCTCGATTTTCGTCGGGAACCAGCCGAGAAATGTCGTGTTTTGATTGTCGTTCACGAATCGCTGGAGTTTCTTCGTGTCGGAGCCATCGGGGTTGCAGATGTACAACGTGCTATCGTGTGTGATGCCGGTTTCGGGGTAAAATTCGTGTTTCACGTACGCCACCTGGCGACCGTCTGGCGACCATCGCAACAATAAGAACATCACTTTCTCGAACTGGGCCACTGGCGTAACGGTGGCTTTCTCGCCGGTGACGTTGAACCACTTGATCGCGGCGGGCAGTTTGAGTGGATGCTCGTAGCCGGTTCCAAGAAGCGTCTTGCCGTCCGGCGATGGTGTCAGCCAAAAGATCGTATAGTTGTCGTTGATTGGCGTCGGCTTGCCACCAGCGACGGGAACGGTGTGCCAGCGGAAGTTCGGCAGTTTCGGATCGAGGCCGAGGTTGTTTTGAATCGCCCGCCACGATTTCCCATCCGCCGACCACTGCACAATCTGAAAGTCGTTAGGCACGTCAATCGGCGTTTCGATTTTCGTGGCTAAGTCGAAAAGTACATTTGAGAACCGCGGATAATTCTTGCCAGCAATGTTCTCCAACGTTTCCGTTCGCGAACGAACAATTTTCTTCATGTCCTGCGAAACAACGAATTGATCGGCTAACTGATACCAAAGTCCCGTATCGACGCCCTCCACGCTGTCGTTGACATCCCGCAAATGCAGCGTCAGGCCAAGTGTCGCGCCTGGGTCTGCCAGTTTGCCATCCTTGCCTGCGAACATAATCTTCGTGCCATCTTCGGTGAAGCTGAGGAAATGCAGGCCATCCTGGATTGCGATCGTTTTCGCTTCTTTGCCATCGGGCATGTAGGCGGTCAGCGTGCTCGTTTTCTTGCTGAACGTCCACAACAAGCCTTCGTCTTTCGCTGCTTTCTGTACGGGTGCGGCTTTCGCCTCCATACTTGTTTTTGGCACGAAGGTGCTCATACCAATGATCGCAGTCACCAATACACATACGGTGCTTACGAGTTTGAATTTTGCGAGCAACATGGTACGCAACACTCCTGTAGCAATAATCGAAACGGCGGTTGTGGCCGATGTAATTGTGGGCGGGATCGCAGCATTCGCGGAGAGCGCCAGCGAGGACATTAACCCGGCGGAGAAGACGACGCCACGCGCCTTCAACCTCGTTGCGAGTTGTTTGCGGGCGGCGGCCAATCGGCTCGAGAGCGTGCCTTCGGCAATGCCGAGTTGCTGGGCCGCCTCGGCGCGACCGACGCCATCGAGTTCGCACAACACGACGGCGGCACGGTAGTTGTCCGAGAGGTTTGCGATCTCCTCATCGAGCATCGCGAGGACATCGCTATCGGTGGCCGTGCGCGGTGCGGCGGGGGAATCGGGGACGGTTTCGACGAGTGTTTCTTTGCGACGGCGGCTCACGGCGTACGCCTCCAAAGCGGCTTTGCGGGCCACACCATACAGGAACCCCCCGACCGCCGAACGCGGTTGAATCGTATGGGCTTTCTTTGCCAACACCACGAACGTGGCTTGATACGCATCTTCCGCCAACTGATGCTGCCCGAGCAGTCGCCGACAAACCGCAAACACCTTCGGCCCATGCCGTTGTACCAGCAACGCAAACGCCGCCTCATCGCGGGTCGCGATGTAGTTTTCCAGTAGCTCCGCATCGGGTTGCACTTCGGCCAAACCGAGGCAAAGCCGGGCCAGCACCCCACGGATCGCGACATTCGGCATCGGCACCTCTCCGGTAACGTCGTCATCTTATCTGGGGGAAGCAGCCCGGCGCGTCGGTGGGAAATGCGAAAAAGTGCAAAGAATACGTCCCTCGCTAGCACGTCGGGCTAACAAAGCTGATCCCGTTAGCCCGACGCGCAAGTTTTGAAGTTGCGCTATCTTGCAGTTCGAACATTTTTCTCTTGAAGTGCAGGCAATCCGCGTTCTGGAGGGATTTCGTAGGGGCACCCCTGTGGGTGCCTGGGATGAACCTCCCCGTCTCTGGCATTGGATCGGCACCCACAAGGGGTGCCCCTAAATTCGAATTGCGCAACTTCGAACTAGCGATTCGGGTTAACAAATGACCGAGAAGTGAAGTTGCGGAGAGGAAATGTCGCCAAGTAGTTGGCAATCTTTCTTCCGGCACAATGCTCGGACGCCATCTGCTACTCGTTGATCGCTATCGCCCGACTTTACCTAGTGCTTCGCGGGCGATGTGGAGTTTCGTGCGAGCGTCTTTGACGCGGGCGGAGGTGCCGATGCGTCCCATTGCGGGGATCGACAGTTCGAGTTGCTCGGCTTCGAGGGTTGCGCGTTCGTGGAACTGCACGAGTTCGACTTCACCGGGTGAGCCGACGGGGGTTTGCCGGCGAGCATCGGTAAGCGTTGGCGTCAGACCTTGATCCATCAGCGCGGTCAGGTATTCGCCGAGTTCGGCGACGCGCTCGGCATCGTCGGCGCGTACGGCGGTGCCCATCGCGCGACCGATGTCGGAAGTCGCTTTCTGGCATGCCTTCGCGCGGGTCAGCGGGTCGTTGGCGTTCGCGAGGTCCACGCTACGGGACACGAGATCTTCGAGCAGTTCGCGGTTGCTCTTGAATAGTTTCAATTGCTCGGAAGCGAGCGGGCCGGGCGTGGTCGGCTGCCCCGACGCGAGTGCGGCGAAGGTGGCGAACAACAGCGTGGCGAAGAGGAGGCGTTTCATGGTTATCCTCCCTCTCCGTTGGCGATTTTGGTCAGTCGGGTATGGCCGTCGCGGGCGGTCTTGGCGATGCGGAGCAACTGCGGTTGGACTTGCATCGAAGCCGACGTGGCGAGCGTATTCGCTTCGTTTGCCGTCTGAA
>JAYSYI010000249.1:0-1796 GCA_043727665.1 Limnoglobus sp.
TTCCATTGCCGCCGACGTGCAAAAACAGTCCGATCGGGAACACCGGTATCGCGCGCGATCTGCGGAGATACGCGTAATATTGCAGCATTCGCCGACGCAGATTCGTTGCCGAATCGGTCGATTCGACTTCGATGTGCATCAGCACCAGACACTCGCTTTTGCCGGGTTCCACCGGTTCGACGGTACGAACTTGCGCGACCAGATCGAAGATCTTGTGTTCGCCATCGGGCGGGTCGAGGAACGCGTCTTGTTCGAGCCATTCGGTATGCGTGAAGTCGAAGCGGTCGTACCATTGCGGGAAGAAACAGCCTATGAATTCCGGGAGAAACTCCCGCAAAAGCGTCTTGAACCGCTGATCGTGATCGTCGTCCGGATCGTTTGTCATGGTTACGATTCCGGTCAGGCGGGCGACAATCACCGCTGGCCTCACAGAGGCCAGCTACACGAGTAAAGTCAACACCATTGGCCTTACGGCACTTGCGAATCGCTGGAGATATCGCCGCGGCTCGGGGTGTTGGCCACGAAGAAATTCACGTCGCTGATCGTGGAGTTCAGTGCAATCACCGAGCCGTCGCCCATGCAGACGTTGATGATTTGCTCGTAACCCTGGCATTTCAGCGGGTGGACGTTCACCACCGATGGCGCGAACTCGGGTTTCTTGTGGCACGAACACTGCCAGAGTTCGGTCGGGTCGCCGTCCCAACCGGCGTTGGCACCGGCGAAGTTCACGAAGCCCATTCGCGACCACAAACCACTCGCGTAATTATGTTCGGAAGGCGTGATGCCGGTCGTGGTGTAACCCACGGGTGGCGGTGCGACGCCGTAACCCCAGAGGTTCGCGCCCCAGCGTGGCGTACCGGCGGGGCGGTAGCTCTTAGAGTATTTTTCCGAGAACATCGTCGTCTTCGAGAGGCCATCGCTGGCCTTGCTGAATGCTGCAGGTGTGTCGCCGAAGAACTGCCAGTTTGCGGCGTAGCTGTTCAAGCCCCACGTCGTGTTCGTTGGCGTGAAAATCGAACCGGCGTACGGGCTGCACGTCGCGCCGCTCGCCACCCAGCTACCTTGGCCCTGTCCGGTCGAAGTGCCGCTGTAACTCGCATCGAGGTTGAACGTGCCGTTGCCGATTTGCGTATCTTGCGGCGCGAGGAATGTCTTGATCGCGAACGAACGGGCGGCATCTGGCCCCATTCGGTAGACGTTGTCTTGTTCGATGTACGGGAGCATGTAGTAGAACACGGTGCCTTGGGCGCTACCCGCGCCGTAGCCGCCGAACATCGGTGGCAGTTTGCCATTCGTGTCGTGCAGGCTGTGCATTGCGAGGCCGAGTTGCTTCAGGTTGTTCTGCGAACTGGTGCGGGCGGCAGCGGCCCGGACTTTCTGCACGGCGGGTAACAACAGCCCGATCAGGATCGCGATAATTGCGATCACGACCAACAATTCAATCAGCGTGAACCCACGTCGGGTTCGCATTTTCGATGCGGTCATCTCGAATCTCCCGTGATGAGAAATCGGTTGCATATCAACCGACCCACGAGCACAAGTGTGGTCGACGACCGCCGCACCCCGACGACACGCGCCAGAGCTTTAACCCACACCGTACTTGTTTTGAAGCTCTCGCGACGCCAGGACGATCGCGGCGAGTTTACGCTCTGCGACCTCGGCCGACGCGAGGGGATTATCTGCGAACGTGGCGAACCCGCAATCCGGGTTGAGCAAAACTCGCTTTGGGCCGAACTGCGCGATCGCAGCCTCGGCCTTCGCCACAATTTCTGCCACCGTTTCGACGCGGTCGAGTT
>JAYSYI010000250.1:0-1789 GCA_043727665.1 Limnoglobus sp.
CCAGATTCATTGGAACAACACATGTATCGTTTAACCACAACGGTAACGTCGGCAACGCTTCACCAACGACCATAGTGTACGACCATGCTTGCAGTCGTGCTCGCTTGCCACGCGTCACCTACCGACACGAAGCGGCATAGATAGACGGCCCATCAGCGGACATCGTCCGATCCGGATGCCCGATGAACTCCATCAATTGGGCGTACAAGTTGAATCGGCGTATCGTCACGAGATCGACGACGATGACGGCCACGCCCTTGCGAAGCAGGGCGGCACACTTTGCGACTAAGGCCAACCGCGTCTCGGGGCGATCCTGGTTCGCCGGGCTAACAAGTTCGATGGCCGCCACTAATTGCCTATCGCGTTCCATGTCGTAAATGCGGACTTCGTACTCGTATTCTTCGGGCGGATCGGTATCGACCGCAACGACGGGAACCGTCTTGGTCCACGTGGAGGTGGCGGTGGCCGTAGCGACACCGCCATCTCCCTGATCGCTCGATTCCCCATGCGTTGGCACATCATCTTGATCGATTTCCAATGCCCCGATGTCGATTTCCATCGCAGTGCCTAGGTGGACGCGCGGCTCGGCGACATACTCCGGCGGAAGCAGTTTCGATAACTGCTGAACGATGCACCCCGGCCACATGGCGTGAAAACCCTCCCACGACGATCGTTTGCTCACGGGCAGTCGAAAATGATAGCGCAGCGACATGAGAACCTCTTTCGCCAGCATTGTATCGTGATCCGGATCTTCCAATTAACTCAGCGAGAGTGGCATCGGTTCCCAGGAATAATCGAATGGGGCGTCGACGGTTTCTTCGCTTTCGCCGCGATCGCGGAAGATGTGCAGCACGCGGAAACGGCTCACGTCGTCGAACTTTGGCTCGGGGTATGTGTCCGATTCGAACTGATTGCCGGGCGAGTAATCGTGGATCATCACGCGGACCTTTGGCACGCCGTGGAAGTGGTGTTCCTCCGCGCGTTTGCGTCCGCCATGCACATCGTACAGTTCGAGTACCGAGCGCAAGACTTGCTCGAGGCGTTTGTGACCGACGCCTTGTTCGAGGTAGATGAGGTCGATGTGCAAGGTGCGTAACACTCGGTGCATATGCTGGCGAACGCGGGCACCGAACAGCCGGTGGTACGGTGGGCCGATCGGGCGAAGTGCTTCTGCGCCATCGGAGTTTTTGCCGGTGGTCGGGTCTTCCCACAGTAGCGTTTCGATAAACCACCAGTGCGGGGCGATCCAAAACCCGCCGCCATCGGGGCCGCCGCTCGGCCGCTTGTCGTTCCGCTGATGTTCCTTGACCATAATCGTCGCTTGTTTGATTAGCTTCGTGACACCGCGAATGAACCGCCGTCGCAAGCGAATGTCGCCAAGGCGCGCCAGTCGTTCGCGGAGCGTCATATCGAGCGTACCTTTGATACTCGATGCGGGGCCGTCAAGGTCTTGCAAACTCACTTTCAACGGCCAGCGTGGGTCGAAGTCGCGCGCCTGCGATTGCTCGGTAGGTACGAGCCGGATCGAAACACTCTCCGTGTCGGCGGGCATTTTCCGTGTCAGGAACCCCCAGCGTTTGAGTCGCGATTTCGCCAACTTCAAATCCGCCGGTAGTGCGGAGCCTTCGACGTTTACCGTCAGCGGCAACCGGCGTGTAGGGTCGGTGCGGCGAAACAGAATCACCTGATACACGGCCAAAACAAGGATGCCGGGGACGAGCCACGCGGAGAGCGCACCGAGGAAGCCCGTCACGGGCATCGCCGCATCGAGTGCCGGGGCGTTCAGTAA
>JAYSYI010000251.1:0-1785 GCA_043727665.1 Limnoglobus sp.
CTGAAATCCCTCCGGGATAAAGAAAACGCTCAACCCGTTCGAGGAAATTCTGGTGGGTGGTCTGCATGGCCGAAACAGAAACCGGAACAAGGATGATGCAAATATTCGAAGAAAAGCCCAACTTCACATCACCTGGAGGTGCCCCTACGAAATCCCTCCAAGACGTGGTTCGCCTGTATTTTCAAAGAGAAATGTTCGAACTGCAAAATCGCGCAACTTCAAAACGCGTCAGCGAGGGGCCGAACGACAGCATCCTGCGTCTCAAAACAAATCGGTAATTGCGGTTCCGGTGCTGGCGGGGCGTGTGAAGCCGTCTTGGCTCAATCGCGTTTCGGCGGGGATGTCGAGTGCGTGGTAAAGCGTCGCTGTGAAATCTTCGAGTGCGACCGGTTTATCTTGCACGTACGCGCCTTGTTTATCGCTAGTTCCGTAAACGTTGCCGCCTCGGATCCCTGCACCGGCGATCATGCCGGAGTAACAGCGAGGCCAGTGATCGCGACCGACGGCCCCGGCACCCTGGCTGATTCGCGGCGTGCGACCGAACTCGCCGACGAGTACGACGAGTGTGGTGTCCAATAGCCCGCGATCTTCGAGGTCGTCGAGCAACATGGACACGGCAATGTCGCAGCGTGGCAACGCGAATCCGAGGCCGTTCCAACCGTCTCCGAATATCGAAACGCCCGCATTGCCGTGCATGTCCCACGTTTCGATGCTCACAAATTTCTCGGTCGATTTCATACCGCACCATGCGACGACGCCGACGAGCCGAACGCCCGCTTCGATGAGTCGGCGCGCGAGGATCAGATTCTGGCCAAGTGGGTTGCGACCGTAGCGGTCGCGGAGCGTCGGCGATTCGCGATCCAGATCGACCGCAGTTCGCGCCGCCGAACCGGAGATGAGATCGAACGCTTTGGAACGAAAGCGATCGGGAGCGGGGTCGAGCACGTTCAACAGTTCGCGACGGAGTTTGAGCCGGTCGGGTGACACCGTGGCGTCACTATCGAACGCGGAGACGCGGTAGCCGGGCGTGGCGAGGTTATCGGTATGGCCAGTGCCAATCACTACGGGCGCGTGCGCGGGGCCGAGGAACCCGCCAGTGGTGTAGCGAGGCTCGGGTGGCATCGCACCGCCACCGAATTTTTGCAGCCAAAAGTAAGGGGGAATGTCCGTCGTCGGCTTCAATTTCGCAATCACCGAGCCGAACGCGGGATCGTCGCTCGCCGGGGAAACTCGCCCCGCCAGAAGCATCGTATTCGCAACATCGTGGACCGGCACGCCGTGCGTCAGCGTGCGAATCACTGCGTACTTGTCGGCCCGCTTCGCGAGTTCGGGCATCAGTTCCCCTACGCGGAAACCGGGTACCGATGTGGCAATCGACTGGTACGGCCCACGCGTCTCGGCAGGCGAATTCGGCTTCGGATCCCACGAATCGAGCTGGCTCAGACCACCGTATTGATAAATGAAAATGCACGACTTCGCACGACGACCAGTCCGGGCCGAATCGGCTTTCAAAAGGTCGGGCAAGCCCAGGCCCAGCGCAGCTACGCCTCCCAGTTGCAAAACCTGTCGTCGATGAATCGCGGGCATAATGCAACCCAATTCGGAGTGATGCGTTACAGTTTACCCGACGGGATTCGCGTTGTCACGGGGAAATGAAATGGCGATCGCCCACAGGAATTTCCGAAAGCAAAAAGTATTAGTTTATTTGACGTAAGTCGGAATTCGCGACGTGCACAAAGTGACACCAAAGTGTCGCGAAATGACACCAAAAAGGCGCACCATGAC
>JAYSYI010000252.1:0-1780 GCA_043727665.1 Limnoglobus sp.
GTTCGCCGATGCCACGCAGAAACGCGCGCCATCGGGGTTGCCGGAACTCGATAAACTCCGCAAGATCGCGGGCCGCCCCGAGGTCGTCATCTCCGATAACTTCACGCTGAAGCACGGCATCAAACCGGGCGACACCATCGTGCTGCCGGGGCCGAACGGGCCGGTGAATCTGCTCGTAGCCGATTCGATGATCGATTATTCGTGGAGCCGCGGCTCGCTCATGATCGACCGGGCCGTGTACGCGAAACTGTTCCGCGATGAACGCGTCGATGTCGCCCATGTCTTTATGAACGACCCCAACGATGCGGTCGCGATCGACCGTTTGAAATCGTACGTGGCGGATCGCGGGTTGTTTACCGTCAATAACAAAACGATCCGCACGTTCTTCACCGACCTTATCGACCGCGTCTATAAGCTCGCGTATTTGCAGCAAATCATCGTCGGTATCGTCGCGTCGCTCGGCGTCGTCACGGCGCTGCTCATCTCCGTGTTGCAGCGTAAACGCGAACTCGGATTGCTGTTAGCCGTCGGTGCCACACCGGGGCAAGTGATCCGTTCGGTACTCGCCGAAGCCGCGCTCATGGGCGTGTTCGGTACCGTACTCGGCGTGCTGTTCGGGCTGCCAATGCAGTGGTACGTGTTGCAAGTCGTGATGGTCGAAGAGTCCGGCTTCTCGTTCGATTTGCTCGTCCCGTGGCGGCAAACGATCCTGATTTCCATCGGTGCAATCAGCATCGCCACTCTCGCGGGTTTGCTCCCGGCACTGCACGCGGTGCGAATGCGCATCCCCGACGCAATCGCGTACGAGTAAGGTTTTACCCGAGTAACGCGGTATCGTGCGCGAGCGTTGTCAGCCGCACGCCGCCCTCTCGCTTGACCAGTACATCGTCTTCGACGCGCACGCCGCCCCAGCCCGGAATGTAAATTCCGGGTTCGAGCGTAATCACCATGCCGGGTTGCAGCACGTCGTTCGAGTTCTCGCGAACCCGCGGTGCTTCGTGAATTTCGAGGCCGATGCCGTGGCCCAAACCGTGAACGAAATACTCGCCATAACCGGCATCGGTGATGACTTTGCGAGCCGCCGCATCGATGTCTTTCGCATCGACGCCTTCGCCGACCGTGGCGAGCGCCGCGTTCTGGGCCTTCACAAGAATATCGTGGATGACGTCCAAATCGAAGCCGGAACGCTCCTGCTTATTGCGGCGATTCGGCGAGATGCCAAACGGCGATTTGAGCGTTCGCGTGATGTCGCTCTTGTAGCCATTTATGTCAGCGCCCCAATCGACGAGCAACTTGCTGCCATCGCCGAGGATCTTGTTCGTCGGCTTCGCGTGGGGTAACGCGCCGCGTTCGCCGATCGCCACAATCGTTGGAAACGAAGCACAATTTCCACCGGCGCGACGAATGTACGCTTCCATATTATCCGCGAGTTCCTTCTCGGTGTCGGTTTCGCAAATCATCGCACCGAACATACCGAAGGCACGTTCGGCGGCCCGCACCGCCACGCGAATCGCTTCAACTTCGGACGCATCTTTCACGGCCCGCAGGCTCTCGACTTTGCCATGCAACGGCACAAAGTTCGACTGAGATGCAGACGTGAGTGCCTGGAGAAATGCGAGCGTCACCTGGTCGGCTTCGATGCCGACGGCCTTGCTGCCGAGCGACGTGAGGAGTTCCGCCGTCGCTTCGAGCGTCGTCTTGTTGTGCGGGCGAATGTGGACCTCGATGTCTTTGCATTCATCCTGAATTTGATCCGCATAACGATCGTCGCTAATGATGT